>JBIIEY010000034.1:0-11200 GCA_044237595.1 Burkholderiaceae bacterium
CCGGCTCGCTGTCGTTGATTCTGTCGGATTTCCTCAGCTGGCAAGTGGTATTTTCAATCACGGCGCTGTTCATGCTGCCCGGCGTGTTCACGACCCTGCTCATACGCGAGCCCAGCATTTACGGCGAGCCACCACGCACGCTGCGCGAAGCGGTTGTGCTGCCTTTTAAAGAATTCATCGAGCGCAGCGGCTGGTCGCATGCTGCGATGATTTTGGCGTTTATTTTTCTGTACAAGCTCGGTGATTCCATGGCCACCGCATTGGCCACGCCCTTTTACATGGATCTCGGTTTTTCGCGCACGCAGATTGGCTTGGTCGCCAAGAACGCCGGCTTGTGGGCCAGTCTTGCCGGAGGCATTCTGGGTGCGGTATGGCTGGAGAAAACCGGCGTCAATCGCGGGCTGTGGATCTTCGGTGTGCTGCAGGCTGTCGCGATTTTGGGTTTTGCCTTGCTCGCTTATGCCGGTATCAGCGCTCCCGGAGCCGCCACTGTGACACCGGATACGTTTTTGCTTGGTCTGGTAATCGGCATGGAAGCCTTTGCCGTCGGCTTGGGCACGGCAGCTTTCACTGCCTATATTGCGACAGCGACGGATTCGCGTTACACCGCCACACAGTTCGCTTTGTTCACCAGTTTGGCTGCTGTGCCGCGCACGTTTTTCAATGCGCTCACCGGTTTTATCGTCGCCCATACCGGCTGGTTCGAGTTTTTCCTGATCTGCTTTGCGCTGGCGTTACCTGGCATGCTGCTATTGCCCAAGATCGCACCATGGAACGTACCCGTTGCGCCGGACGATGCAAATGAAACCAAGGAAGCAAAGGGCGTGACCGGCTCAGCCGGATGATCGCAAGGCTAAGATGCTCAATGTTCTCTGGCTAAGCTTCTTTTTTCTCGCTGCCGCCAGCGCGCTCTGGCGCTGGTTGGTGGTGGGCGATCCTGCGGTCTTTGCTGCGATGGTCGAGAGCTTGTTTGCGATGGCCAAGCTGTCAGTCGAGGTGATGATTCTGCTGTTCGGCACGCTCACGCTCTGGCTGGGCTTTTTGCAGATTGCAGAAAAAGCCGGACTCGTTGAACGTCTTGCTCGTTTTTTGTCGCCGCTGTTTGCGCGACTCATGCCCGAGGTCCCCGTCGGTCATCCGGCACTCGGGTTGATCACGATGAACTTCACGGCGAATGCCCTTGGCCTCGATAATGCAGCCACACCCATAGGCTTGAAAGCGATGCGTGAGCTGCAGTCGCTCAACCCCGAACCCGAGCGCGCCAGCAATGCACAAATTTTGTTTCTGGTGCTGAATGCCTCATCACTGACACTGTTACCGGTCTCGATTTTCATGTATCGCGCACAGCAAGGTGCGCCCGATCCCACCTTGGTCTTTCTGCCCATCCTGTTGGCGACAAGCGCCTCCACGCTCGCCGGATTTTTTGCGGTGGTTTTTATGCAGCGTTTGCGCTGGCGTGATCCCGTGGTGCTGGGTTGGCTTTTAGGCACAGCACTGCTACTCGGCGGTTTCATCACATTGTTATCGACGCTATCGTCGGGAGCGCTGGCCAGTCTCTCATCCGCGCTCGGCAATGCGCTGCTGTTTGGGCTAATCCTGTTATTTCTGGTCGTAGGCATGCTGCGCAAAGTGGCCGTCTATGAAGCCTTCATCGAAGGTGCGCGCGAAGGTTTTGATGTCGCAAAAAATCTGCTGCCTTATCTGGTGGCGATGTTGTGTGCCGTCGGTGTCTTGCGCGCCTCTGGCGCATTGGATCTCCTGTTGAACGTGATTCGTGATGTTGTGCTCTGGGCTGGCTGGGACGCGCGCTTTGTCGACGCCTTGCCTACCGCACTGGTCAAGCCATTTTCAGGCAGTGCTGCTCGTGCAATGTTGATCGATACCATGAACACCCAGGGTGTTGATAGTTTCCCTGCGCTCTTGGCTGCGACTGTACAGGGAAGCACAGAGACAACGTTCTACGTCTTGGCGGTGTATTTCGGTTCAGTGGGCATTCAACGCGCGCGACATGCTGTGGGATGCGCGCTGTTTGCAGATCTGGCTGGGGTGCTGGCTTCGATTGCAGTGTGTTATTGGTTTTTTGGCTAAATCATTTTGCCAGTAAACAGGAAGGCTATCCTGTAAGAACTGGCGCATATTCAATGATTAGCGGCGCATGATCTGAAAACCGTTCATCCTTGTGCACAGCCGCGCTCTTGGCCGTAGCAGCAATGCCCGGCGTGGCAACGTGATAATCGATACGCCAACCCACATTGTTTGCCCAAGCTTGCCCGCGATTGCTCCACCATGTGTACGCTTCCCCCGTGGTATCCGGATGCAGCATCCGATAAACATCGCGCCAGCCCGCTTCATCAAGCACGGCCGTCATCCACGCGCGTTCTTCAGGCAGGAAGCCGGAATTTTTTTGATTGCTCTTCCAGTTCTTGAGATCGATTTCCTTGTGCGCGATATTCCAGTCGCCGCAAATCACCACTTCGCGACCTGATTTTCGCAGCTCGACCAGATGCGGCATGAAAGATTCCATAAAACGGAATTTGGCCTGCTGACGTTCATCGCTCGATGACCCAGACGGACAGTAAAGTGAAATCACCGACAGCTTGCCGATATCGACTTGGGCATAGCGCCCCTCGGCATCGAACTCTGCATTGCCGAAGCCTGCTGTGACTGATTCTGGCTTGTGCCGTGAATAGACGCCGGTACCCGAATAGCCTTTCTTCTCGGCGTAGTGGAAGTGGCCGTGATAGCCATGGGGCGAGAGGAAGGCTTCTGTCATGTCGGCTTCCTGAGCCTTGAGCTCTTGCACGCAGACGAAATCTGCGTCTTGCTTTTGCATCCATTCAAAAAAATTCTTTTTGGCGGCAGAGCGTATGCCATTGAGATTGGCCGAGATGATTTTCATGATAATTTTTTGGGAAGAGTCTTGCGATCTGAAGGCAAGGATAACCGATCAGGACGAGCACCGTCCGCGCGTTAAAATGTCAAATTCGACAGTCAAATTTCAGGGTTATTGAGTGAACAACTTGCGCCAGCAATTCATCGAATTTTCCGTCAACGCCGGCGTACTGCGCTTCGGCGAATTCACGACAAAAGCCGGGCGCCTATCGCCATATTTTTTCAATGCCGGCCTATTTAATGACGGCGAGCGACTGGGCACGCTCGCGAACTTTTATGCGCAAACACTGCTGGATTCAGGCGTGGGTTTCGACATGTTGTTCGGGCCAGCCTACAAGGGCATTACCCTCGCCTCGGCAACCGCGGTAGCACTCGCATCTAAAGGCCACAACGTCCCTTTTGCCTACAACCGCAAGGAAGCGAAGGATCACGGTGAAGGCGGTACGATTGTTGGCGCAAAGCTCGAAGGCCGTGTGGTCATCATCGACGATGTGATTTCTGCCGGTACCTCGGTGCGCGAGTCAGTCGAAATGATCCGTGCGCAGGGTGCGACACCGTGCGCGGTGCTGATTGCCTTGGACCGTATGGAGAAGAGCGGTGCCGAAGGCACGCTGTCGCAACTGTCGGCGGTACAGGAAGTCGAGCAAAGTTTCGGCATGCCGGTTTTGCCGATTGCGAACCTGAATGATTTGTTCGCTTATCTGTCGGGTCCGGGCGCGAGTGCTGATCTGGTACAGTTTAAGGGGCCGGTTGAGACGTATCGGCAGCGCTATGGAGCTACCCGAGTGTACCTAAACCGCTGACATCAGGTAGCGGCTACACCTTTGTGTTTTCTAAAAAAAATCAGCCCAGCTTTTGCTTTAACAATTCCGTCAGCTGCGCCGGATTTGCCTTGCCCTTGCTCGCTTTCATCGCCTGACCAATGAGCGCGTTGAACGCTTTTTCCTTACCGGATCGGTATTCTTCGACCGACTTGGCATTTGCAGCTAGAACTTCATCGACGATTTTTTCCAGTGCACCAGTATCGGAAATTTGTTTCAGTCCTTTGGATTCGATGATTTCGTCAGCGAGTGCTGCTGATGAGGACTTGGCTTCCCACATCGCTGCAAACACTTCCTTGGCGATCTTGTTGGAGATCGTACCGTCCGCAATGCGCTTCAATAACAGCGACAATTGCTCTGCATTGACAGGAGAGTCACTGATCTCGATGCCTTCGCGATTCAGCGTCGATGCCACATCACCCATCATCCAGTTCGCCGCTGGCTTTGCTTGTTCTTTGCCGGTCGCCGTGACGACTGCTTCAAAGAAACCTGCCATGGCTTTCGATTGCGTGAGCACCATCGCGTCATATTCGGAGAGCTGATAGTCTCTGACAAAACGCTCGCGCATGGCACCCGGCAGTTCGGGCAATGAGGCTTTGACGCGCGCTATCCATTCCTGCGCGATCACCAGCGGCGGCAGATCAGGATCAGGGAAGTAGCGATAATCCATCGCATCTTCCTTACTGCGCATCGAGCGAGTTTCTTTTTTATCCGGATCGTACAGGCGCGTTTCTTGCGCGACGCTGCTGCCATCTTCAATCAGTTCGATTTGACGACGCACTTCATAGTTGATCGCTTCTTCCAGAAAGCGGAAAGAGTTGAGATTTTTTATCTCGCAGCGCGTACCGAATTCTTTCTGTCCGACCGGACGCACGGAGACATTGGCGTCACAGCGGAACGAGCCTTCTTGCATGTTGCCGTCGCAGATACCCAACCACATGACCAAGGCGTGCAATGCCTTGGCATAGGCGACCGCTTCAGCGGCACTGCGCATCTCGGGCTCAGTGACGATTTCCAGCAGAGGCGTTCCGGCGCGGTTAAGGTCAATGCCGGTCATGCCGTGGTAGTCCTCATGCAACGACTTGCCCGCATCTTCTTCCAGATGCGCGCGTGTCAGATTCACGGTTTTCAATTCCGGTTTGCCGTCTTTTTCGACAACGAATGACAGGCTGCCGCCCTGAACCACGGGAATCTCAAACTGACTGATCTGATAGCCCTTGGGCAGATCAGGATAAAAATAATTTTTGCGAGCAAACACTGAGCTTGGTGCAATCGTTGCGCCAATTGCCAGACCGAACTGAATCGCTCGTTCGACTGCGCCACGATTTAACACGGGCAGCACGCCGGGCAGGGCAAGATCGACCGGGCAGGCTTGCGTGTTGGGCGCTGCACCAAAGGCAATTGGTGCGCCGCTGAAAATCTTGGAGGCTGTCGTGAGCTGCGTGTGGGTTTCAAGCCCGATCACCACTTCCCATTGCATGATGTGTCCTTTGGCTGCTGAGCGTTTTGCGTGTTCTGTGTGTTCTGTGCGATCTAGGCGTTCTGTTCAGGCCGGCGCTGATGCCAGTCGGTCGCCAGTTGAAACTGGTGCGCGATATTGAGCAGTTTCGCTTCGCCGAAATAATTACCGATCAGTTGCAGGCCGACCGGGCGTTTTGCATTTTTCTCACCTTGACCGAAGCCGACCGGAATCGACATGCCCGGCAAACCGGCCAGACTGGTGGACAAGGTATAAATGTCGGCCAGGTAGTTGGCAACCGGATCATTGACTTTGGATCCCAGATCCCAGGCAACGGTAGGCGCGACCGGGCCCATGATCACATCGCACTGCGTGAATGCCTGCTGAAAATCTTGTGCGATCAGACGACGAATTTTTTGTGCCTGCAGATAGTAAGCGTCGTAATAGCCATGCGACAGTACGTAGGCACCGATCAGAATGCGGCGCTTGACTTCATCACCAAAACCTTCTGAGCGCGTCTTGCGGTACATATCGCTGAGGTCCGTGTACTCCTTGGCACGATGACCATAACGCACACCATCAAAGCGGGATAAATTCGAAGAAGCTTCTGCCGGTGCAATCACGTAGTACACCGGAATAGAGAGCGATGTCTTGGGCAGCGAAATCTCGACCAGCGTTGCGCCCAGCTTCTCGTACTCTTTAAGCGCATTGCGTACGGCTTGTTCGACATCGCTGGCGAGGCCTTCGCCGAAATATTCCTTTGGCACGCCAATCTTGAGGCCTTTGATGCTCTGATCCAAAGCGCGCGTGAAATCTTCGGGCTCGCGCTCGATCGATGTCGAGTCACGCGGATCAAAACCGCTCATGGCATTGAGCAGCAGGCCGCAATCTTCAGCGGTCCACGCCATCGGACCACCCTGATCCAGTGAGGAAGCAAAGGCAATCATCCCGTAGCGCGAGACGCGCCCATAGGTCGGTTTGATACCCGTAATGCCACAGAGTGCTGCGGGTTGACGGATTGATCCGCCGGTATCCGTGCCGGTGGCCGCAGGTGTCAGACCACCCGCGACCGCTGCTGCCGAGCCGCCGGAAGATCCGCCGGGCACGGCGGTTTTATCCCAGGGATTCTTGACGGCGCCAAAAAAGGAATTTTCATTCGATGAACCCATGGCGAATTCATCACAATTCAATTTTCCGAGGTTAACCATGCCTGCCGTGCGGAACTGTTTCACTACAGTGGCATCAAATGGGCTGCTGTAGTGAGAAAGCATCTTCGAGCCGGCGGTCGACGTCCAGCCCTCGGTCACGAAAATATCCTTGTGTGCGATCGGCAGCCCGGTCAGCGCGGTGGCAGTGCCGCTGGCGATACTTGCGTCCGCTGCCTTTGCTTGCGCCAGCGTCAGATCAGGATCGACGCTGATGAAAGCATTCAGATCGCTGGCGGCGATGCGGGCTAAATACTCGCTGGCGAGTTCAGTCGCCGATATCGAGCGGCTTTTGAGCTGGGCGGACAGTGCTTTAAGTGTCTGAGTAGGCATGAGGCTATGGTGCGCTGTGTTCGTGGTGGCGGCAGTCAAATAGGGTGAAAAGCCGTCTTATTCGATGACTTTTGGGACCAGATACAGCCCATCTTGGGTCAGGGGAGCGGGCTTTTGGTAGGCGTCGCGCTGGTCGCTCTCGCTGACTTCATCATCCCGCAGGCGCAGGGCAAGATCAGTCTGCCAAGCAGCAATCGGATGAGACAGCGGTTCGACACCAGTGGTGTCGATAGACTTCATTTGCTCGACCAGCGTGAAAATGCTGTTGAGTTTGTCGAGCGCATCGGCAGATTGCTGATTGTCAAGATCAAGCTGCGCCAATTTTGACAGGCGCGCAATATCGGTGAGGGACAGGGACATGAAGGGGGACGCCGATCGGCGTATCAGGGTCAATGATTCTAAAAATGGCAAACAATGCAACGCTTGCGTTTTCGCCGAAGAAAGCGGCAGAACAGCGAATTTTTCGCGTTTCTGTCGGCCAATTCAGGAAGGATTATAAGGTAGAATGTCGGGTTAATGGCCGCAGCCGCGGCGCTTAGTGCGGCGCACAATTTCGGCCCATCTCAGCAATTTTTTCGTCTGGACGTGTCCCGTTCTGGCGCTTGAGGACAAGATTTCATGTTTGCATTCCTTCGTAGTTATTTTTCAAACGATTTGGCGATTGACCTCGGTACTGCCAACACCCTGATTTATGTGCGTGGTCTGGGTATCGTGCTCGACGAGCCATCGGTCGTCGCGATCCGCCAGCAGGGTGGGCCTAACGCCAAGAAAAATATCCAGGCAGTCGGTAAGGAAGCAAAGCAGATGCTAGGCAAGGTGCCTGGCAATATCGAAGCCATTCGTCCTATGAAAGACGGCGTGATTGCCGACTTCACGGTCACTGAGCAAATGCTCAAGCAGTTCATTCGCATGGTGCATGACACCAAGCTCTTCAAACCTTCGCCGCGCATCATCATTTGCGTCCCCTGTGGTTCAACGCAAGTTGAGCGTCGCGCGATTCGCGAATCTGCGCTCGGCGCCGGTGCCTCCCAAGTGTTCCTGATCGAAGAGCCGATGGCTGCTGCCATCGGCGCAGGCCTCCCCGTCTCTGAGGCGACCGGCTCCATGGTGGTTGATATCGGTGGCGGTACCACTGAGGTCGGCATCATCTCTCTCGGTGGCATGGTCTACAAAGGTTCGGTGCGCGTTGGTGGTGACAAATTCGATGAGGCCATCGTCAACTATATTCGTCGTAATTACGGCATGCTCATCGGCGAACAGACAGCAGAGACCATCAAGAAGCAGATTGGCTCGGCTTTCCCGGGTACGGAAGTGCGCGAGATGGAAGTCAAGGGCCGCAATCTCTCCGAAGGTATTCCGCGCTCATTCACCATTTCGAGCAACGAAGTGCTCGAAGCACTGACTGATCCGCTCAATAACATCGTCTCTGCCGTAAAAAATGCGCTCGAGCAGACACCGCCAGAGTTAGGCGCTGATATCGCCGAGAAGGGCATGATGCTTACCGGTGGTGGCGCACTGCTGCGTGATCTTGATCGTCTGCTGATGGAAGAAACGGGCCTGCCTGTACTCGTGGCCGATGATCCGCTGACCTGCGTGGTGCGCGGCTCAGGGATGGCGCTCGAGCGCATGGACAAGCTGGGTTCTCTCTTCTCCTACGAATAATCCAATGCGCATGTGTGACCGCTGCCCGCCAACATTCTGCGGACAGTCGTCACCGCGTTGCGCGAGTTCATATTTGCGACAGGCAGTCACAACGCTGCACTCGCAGATTTGCCATTCCAACGGTACCAAAGTCTCGCCTTGATGGAATACAGTCCGCCGCCACTCTTCAAGCAAGGTGCTTCGGCACGTGCGAAGATGCTTTTTTTCGCGTTGATTGCGATTGCCTTGCTCATGGCTGATTCTCGATTGCGAACGCTGGGCGTGGTGCGTCAGACCATAGGTGCTGCGCTGTATCCGGTGCAAGTCGTTGCGATGCTGCCGCGTGATGCATTTTTCGCTGTGACGGATTACTTTGGTTCGCTGACGCAGCTGCAAAACGAGACCGCTCGCATGCGCGAGCAACAGGTATTGAACTCACAGCGATTACAGCAGAACGCTCAGCTGCTCGCCGAAAACACGCAGTTGCGCAAGCTGCTCGATGCTTCAGACCGCGTGCAGACTAAAACGCTGATGAGCGAGATTCTCTACGATGCGCGCGATCCTTTTTCACGCAAAATCATTCTCGACCGCGGACAGTCGAATGGCATCCGTCCGGGACAGCCCGTCATTGATGATCTGGGCGTGATTGGTCAGGTCACACGCGTGTTTCCGTTCACTTCCGAAGTCACGCTGATAACCGACAAAGACCAGGCGATACCCGTTCAGGTGTTGCGCAGTGGCGTACGTAGCGTCGCCTATGGCCGTGGTCAGTCCGGCGTGTTGGAGTTGCGTTTCATGGCGTCCAACGCCGATATTCGCAAAGGTGACGTGCTGTCTACCTCGGGCATTGATGGCGTTTATCCTTCCGGCTTGTCGGTGGCGACGGTGGTCAGCGTCGATACACAGACATCGGATGCCTTTGCACGCATCTTGTGTCAGCCTAGCGCAGGCGTTTCTCGTCATCGACAAGTGCTGATACTGCTTGCGGAAAATAATCAGCCGCCGCCACCCCCTGCAGAAAATTCACAGCAATCCGAACAGCGTAACAAGCGCCCGCGCAAAGATACGATGGAGACGACGCAATGATCGATCGCGACCACATTCTTTTACCCGTCAATCCTGCATTCATTGCATTCAGCCTGATGGCGGCGTTCTTCATGAATCTTTTCCCCTGGGGCAGTTGGGGTTGGGTGCCAGACTTCGTCGCAATGACGCTGGTCTTCTGGAGTATTTATCAGCCGCGCAAAGTGGGTATTGGTATTGCGTTCCTGATGGGACTGGTGATGGATGTGCACAGTGCCTCGCTGCTGGGCGAGAACGCGCTGGCTTATACGCTGCTCTCGTACTTTGCGATCACCATTCATCGCCGCGTGTTGTGGTTCCGACCCTCGGTGCAGGCCTTGCATGTGCTGCCGCTGTTGATCGTGATGCAGGTCGTGCAGATGCTGATTCAGCTCGCTGTCACTGGCAACCTGCCCGGCTGGTTGTATTTTGCCCAGAGCATTGTGGCTACCCTGATCTGGCCCATTGTCTGCTGGTTGCTGCTTGCGCCGCAGCGGCGCGCAGTCGACCGTGACGAAACACGGCCGATCTGATGACGTCCGGTTTTTCATCCAATCTTGTTCGATACGTTGAATTCAGCCAGGCCCCATGACTGAAATTAAAGACACTGAACGCGAACTGCAGCTATTCAGATTGCGTCTGTCGGTGGCGGGTCTGGTGGTCTTCGTCTGCTTTGGACTGCTCATGCTACGCTTTTTATGGCTGCAGGCCGTACGTCACAGCGAATATGCAGAGCGCGCAGAAAGCAACCGTATTTCAGTAGTCCCCGCAGTACCCAATCGCGGACTGATTGTGGATCGTAACGGCGTTGTGCTGGCCCGTAACTACTCTGCCTATACGCTGGAAATTACACCCGCCAAGATTGACCGTCATCTCGATATCGTGATTGATGAGCTTGCGCAGCTGGTGGATATTCAGCCCAAGGATCGCAAGCGCTTTCGCCGCCTGATGGAAGAATCCAAGACCTTCGAAAGTCTTCCCATTCGGACTCGACTCACTGATGAAGAAGTCGCCCGGTTTGCGGCCCAGCGTTACCGCTTCCCTGGTGTTGATATTCAGGCGCGTTTGTTTCGTCAATACCCTTTGGGTCAGACGGCTTCGCACATGATCGGTTATATCGGTCGCGTTAACAAAAAAGAAGCTGAGCGCCTTGAGGCCAGTGACGATGCCGCCAACTATCGTGGCACTGAATACATCGGTAAAGAGGGCATAGAAAAAAGCTACGAGAAACATCTGCACGGCACTACCGGTTATGACGAGATCGAAGTTTCCGCCGGTGGGCGTGCAAACCGCACACTGTCACGCACAGCGCCTACACCTGGTAACAACCTGATTTTGTCAGTCGATATCGAGCTGCAAAAAATTGTGGAAAAGGCCTTTGGCGATCGACGTGGCGCTTTGGTGGCGATTGAACCGGAAACCGGCGACATTCTCGCGTACGTTTCCATGCCCACTTATGATCCGAATCTGTTCGTCGAAGGCATTGATGCAAAAAGCTGGGAGGAGCTCAATACCTCGCTCGACAAGCCCCTGCTCAATCGCGCGCTGATCGGCAGCTATCCACCGGGATCTACCTTCAAGCCCTACATGGCCTTAGCCTCGCTCGAATTGGGCAAGCGTACACCTGAGTTCGCGATTTTCGACCCGGGCTATTTCATGTTTGGTAACAATCGCTTCCGCGATGACAAAGAAGGTGGGCATGGTCGCGTTGACATGTACAAGTCCATTGTTCAGTCCTGCAATACTTACTACTACGTGCTTGCCAATGATTTGGGCATTGATGCGAT
>JBIIEY010000286.1:0-3254 GCA_044237595.1 Burkholderiaceae bacterium
AAGCGTGTTGCGCAGTGGCTTGCACGCAAGACCGAGCGTGAGCTGGGTGTCATTGCGACAGGCGGATCGTCAAGCATCAAAGATAGCTGGTTACCCATGCGGGAAGCAGGCGCGGCCGCGCGCGCGCGATTGCTGGCCGCTGCTGCCTTGCGTTGGAAAGTGTCTCAAGACGAGTGCATCACCGAGGCTGGCTTTGTGGTTCACAGCGATGGTCGCAGGGTGGGATACGGCGCGTTGGCGGCCGAGGCGGCCCAGATGGGCGATGTGCCGTTTGCACTCAAAGACCCGAAAGAATTCAAACTGATCGGCAAAGCCACGCCTCGTCTGGATGTGGCCGACAAGATCAATGGTCGCGCGCAGTTCGGCATGGATATCCGTCTGCCGGGGCTGATACACGCCGCCATCGCGATGTGCCCGGTGTCTGGCGGATCGCTGACATCGTTTGATTCCGCGAAGATCAACAAGATGCCCGGTGTGATGGATGTCATTGCACTGCCCGCTGATCGTTCGGGTGCGCCCGAGGCCGTGGCCGTGCTGGCCAAAAGTTGGTGGCTGGCTCGCAAGGCGCTGAGTCGACTGCCGATAGTTTGGGACGACGGCGCGAATGCAGCGTTTTCGGATGCCAAGCTGTTTTCTCAGCTCAAGGACCGTCTGGATCAGGAATCCGGATTTACCTATTTCAGTCAGGGCAGTGGTGAAGCACCATCATCGGCAAAAAAAATCACTGCAGAGTATCGCGCACCACTGCTCGCCCACGCGGCCATGGAGCCGATCAATTGTACGGCGCAGCTGATCGGTAACGAGCTTTCGCTGTGGGTGCCGACGCAAGTACCCTCGATTGCGGTCAGTGCTGCCGCACGTGCGCTTGGCTTGAGCGAAGATCAGGTGACTTTGCACATGACCTATCTGGGCGGCGGTTTTGGGCGGCGGCTGGAGACGGATATGGTGGTGCAAGCCGCTCTGCTGGCACGAGCTGCAAAGGGTGCACCAGTGCGTCTGGTCTGGTCACGCGAAGATGACATGGCCCATGATTTTTACCGTCCCGCAGCAGTGACCAGGCTGAGTGCAGCGTTGGACCCATCGGGCAGAGTAGTGCATTGGGAAAGCCATTCAGCATCGGGTGCGCCGGTGCAGCAAATGCTGGCGCGGGCCTTTGGTTTGCCGCAGATGGGGCCGGACAAGACCACGGTCGAAGGTCTGCACGATCACTGCTATGAAATTCCCAGTCAGCTCGCATCGCACATTAAGGTGGATGCGCCGGTCGCTCTGGGCAGCTGGCGCTCGGTGGGTCATTCGCACAATGCGTTTTTCAAAGAGAGTTTTATTGACGAACTGGCGCTGGCAGCAGGACAGGAGCCCTTGAGTTTCCGGCGGCAGATGTTGCACGAGCATCCTCGTCATCTTGCGGTTCTGGAGGCGGCAGTGGCCAAAGCGGGTAAACCTGCAGAGGGTCGGGAGCAGGGTATCGCCTTGCATCAATCCTTTGGCAGCATCGTCGCGCAAGTGGCTGAGGTATCGGTCACGGATGGACGCATACAGGTGCATCGCATCATCTGCGCGATTGATTGTGGCCGTGTAGTAAATCCGCTGGGCGTGACGCAGCAAATTGAATCAGCGATCGCCTACGGTTTATCGGCGGCGCTGCATGGTGAAATTCAGATTCGCGATGGACGTGTTGTGCAGCGAAATTTTCATGATTATCCGATGCTGCGTCTGCGCGAAATGCCGCAGATTGATGTCGAGATCATGCGAAGTGAGGAAGCGCCCGAAGGTGCTGGTGAGCCTGGCACGCCGCCGGTGGCGCCGGCGGTCGCGAATGCCGTATTCAAACTGACAGGTCAGCGTCTGCGCAGCCTGCCTCTCAGGTTGGGTTGAGTGTTATGAATTGCTTTCATCCAGGCGCACACGCAGATTGCATTCAGTTTGCCATTGCTGGCGCTGTGGATTGCTGCTGGCTTCACGACTGAGCTCTTCGTCACTGCGTTCAAGCTGAGCTTCAAGCAGGCGCGCTACCTGTCTTGGTTCGGGCATCATGGTGCCGTAGAAGGCTACGGTATCACCGCGTTGCATGAGAATAGTCGGAAAATTTTCTACATCAAGGTCGCCAATCAGATCGGATTGATCTTCAATATCGATCCAGACAAACTGATGCTCGGGATACTGAGGCGCCAGTGCGTCGAAACCGGCGCGATACTGCTTGCACACATCGCACCATCCGGCACACAGGCAAGCGATCACCCATTTGCCCGATGCCAAGGCCTCGGACAGCACCGAAAAATTTTCGCGGACTAAAAACAAACTGGACATGCCGGGATTTTACCGTAGGGCAGGAATGCGCTCACGAGTTCGTCTTGCCAGGCCAGAGACGGCGCGCACGGTAAAATATGCCCATGTCCTTAACCTTGCCCACCATCGCAGCCATAGAAACTTCCACTGAACTCGCGTCTGTCGCATTGCTTTGTGGCGATAGTCTTACGTCGCGCGAATCTTCGGGTGCGCAAACTCACTCCATGACGGTGCTGATCCTGTTGCAGGAGTTGCTGCGCGAGCAGGGTATGGCGCTTGGACAATGCAATGCATTGGCGTTTGGCTCAGGGCCCGGATCTTTCACCGGGGTTCGAACCGCTTGTGGGCTGGCGCAGGGGCTTGCCTTTGGTGCAAACCTGCCGGTTGTGCCTGTTGTCACTTTGCTTGCAATGGCCGATGCCGCTCGCAATCAAGGGGCTGGCGACAATATCATTGCAGTGCTGGATGCGCGTATGGGCGAGGTGTACTGGGCACAGTATCGTTTCGATCAGCAATGGCAGATCGTCAGCGAGCCCCGTCTCTCAGCGCCGGAACAAGTCATCGCAGAGGATGCGAGCTGCGTGGCGGGCAATGGTCTGGCTGCCTATGCAGAGCGTTTCACTGGAATTGAGCCTGTGCGCCGCTGGCCCGAGCTGATGCCGCACGCATCGCAAATCGCACTGTTGGGGCGCGAGTTTGCGCAACAAGGTCAGGGATTGCATGCACGCGAAGCGCAACCCCTTTACCTGAGGAATAAGGTCGCACGAACGACGGCAGAGCGCACGGCCGCGACCGGAGCGGGCGCATGAGCTCCGTGCTCAAGCATGACAAGGATGGGCAGCAAGCCTGCTTTTCCAGAATGAACGTGACTGACATTGAAGATGTCATTGCCGTCGAACTGAATGCTTACCCGTTTCCCTGGACGCGCGGCAACTTTCTCGACTCACTGGATAGTGGTTATGAGGCCT
>JBIIEY010000287.1:0-3195 GCA_044237595.1 Burkholderiaceae bacterium
GCGTGGGCTGAACTACCTTAGTTTGAAGTTATCATTCGTTTTTCATCGTTCAATCATTTTTTCGGCAGGTACAGTCATGACAAAGGCAATACGGTGTTTCAGCAATGGTGGTCCCGAGGTGATGTCGTATGTCGACGTTGAGGTCGGCGAACCGGGTCCAGGCGAAGTCAGGATCCGTCATCACGCGATTGGTCTCAATTACATCGACGTTTACTTCCGTACGGGCTTGTATCCGCAGTCCTTGCCCGCAGGTCTGGGCATGGAAGGCGCTGGAGTGATCGAAGCCGTCGGCGCGAATGTCACGCACGTCAAAGCGGGTGATCGTGTTGCCTATGCGACGCGCCCGCCGGGTGCTTACGCCGAGGCGCGCGTGATGCCGGCTGAAGCGCTGGTCAAGCTGCCGGATTCGGTTAGCTTCGAAACGGCTGCCGCGATGATGTTGCAGGGATTGACAGTGCAGTATCTGTTTCGCCGGACTTTCCCGCTCAAAGGTGGCGAGACCATACTGTTTCATGCTGCGGCCGGTGGTGTGGGGTTGATCGCCTGTCAGTGGGCACGCGCACTGGGCGTGACCATGATCGGTACGGTTGGCTCGGATGAAAAAGGCGAGCTTGCCAAGGCGCATGGCTGCACACACATCATCAACTACAACAAGGAAAACTTTGTTGAGCGCGTCAAGGAAATCACCGAAGGCAAGGGTGTGCCCGTGGTCTATGACTCAATCGGCAAGGACACCTTCATTGGCTCGCTGGATTGCCTCTCGCCACTGGGAACGATGGTGAGTTACGGCTCTGCCTCCGGACCGGTGCCGCCGTTTTCACTCAATGAACTCGCTTCGCGTGGATCCTTGTTCGTCACACGGCCGACGCTATTTTCGTATGCGGCCAAACGCAGCGATCTCGAAGCCATGGCTGCTGATTTGTTCCACATGGTCGAGAGCGGCAAAGTGAAAATTGAGATCAATCAGCGTTATGCACTTAGCGATGTGCAGCAGGCGCATAGCGATCTTGAAGCCCGCAAAACCACCGGTTCAACCATCTTGCTGCCCTGAGATAGTTCAATGCGAGACGAGAACGAGCAGGACAACCCGATGCAGCATCCCGACGAGCAACCGTCGGGTGCTGATCACGGCCCGCATTTCGGCAGACTCCTGATCGTGCTGGCAGCTGCGGTGATGTTGCTGGGACTGATTACCTGGGCATCGGTGGCCTATGTAACGTGAATGTGACGTGAGCTCGGCCTCAGCCCGTCAGGGTTTGTCATTGATTTTCATTTCGACGATACGCGGTGTGCCGCTTTTGCCCGGAAACTCGGCAAATGCGCTGCGCACCAGATACGGCATGATCTTGGCCAGATTGCCTTCCTTGCCCTCGCTTCGTACGGTGACTTCGTAGAGAGGCTGCCCGGCGAGCGTGTCACTGATCTTCAATTTTAGTTCTCGGTAAAACACGGTGTACTGACGCTGCTGTTCGCGGGCGACGGGCATGCCGGGGCTGAAAGGACCGTAGAAGGGTGAATAGCCCGGCCATCCTCCCCAATAAGGCGAGTAATAGCCTGGCCCGTACCAGGGCATACCAGACCAGGAATCCACCAGCACGGTCTCGACCACGCGTACATCTTTCGCACTAATCATGGCATTGAAGCTCACTGTCAGCGCTGCATCCTTTGCGTCGCCGGCGTCGCGCAATCCCTGTTTGATCAGTTCGGTGCGAATCAGATTTTCATAGCTCTGACGCTCCAGCCCGGTGGGCTCACCCTCTTTGTGAACAAAGCTGAAGGTCTTTTCTGCCATGGCGGCAGGCCATTGGTGAAAGGCAGTCACCTCGCTGCGTATCTTGCTGGCGCAGCCCGACAGCAGCAGGCTAAGGGTGAAGACGAGGCAGGCGGCAAATCTCATGATGGTTTGGTCAAGTTCAATTTCGCACCCGATGACGCACAAGTGCAAGGTTCTCATAGATTTTCGTTTGCTGCATGCAGACCATGGACACTCGCGAGTTCAGATCTCCGAAGCATCAATGACCAGAGACGCCTGACACTTTTTCGGCTCAGAAACTGATGTCAAATCTTTGATTTCTCTGGTACTCGCATCGCTTGGCAATGCCGCCTCGCCGTTCAACGTGGAATCCTTCCGCGTCTCCCTTGGTAAAATGCGTCTTTCCGACTGATTGCCCGCCTTTCCTATCCCATGCGTACTGATACTGCTGCCACGATTCACCGACTCGAATACTCGCCGCCCACTTTCTGGGTCGATACGATCGACATCGGTTTTGATCTCGATCCGAAAGCCACACGCGTTGCTGCGCGCAGTGTGCTGCGACGCAATACCGAAGCGCAATCGCGTGAACTGGTGCTGTTTGGTGAAGACCTGACACTGGTTGCCTTGCGGATGAATGGCCGCACGCTCGGCAAACGCGATTACCGCCTGTCTGGCGGCAAGCTGATCATCGACAACGCGCCTGATGAAGTTACGCTGGAAATCGAGACGTTGATTCATCCCGATCGCAATACCTCGCTGATGGGCTTGTACGTTTCGAACGGTAATTTTTTCACGCAATGCGAAGCCGAAGGCTTCCGAAAAATTACGTATTTCCCTGATCGCCCCGATGTGATGGCGAAATACAGGGTCATGCTGCGCGGTGACAAAGCAAAGTATCCGGTACTGCTTTCCAACGGCAATCTGATCGAGCAGGGTGACATCGGTGATGGTCGTCACTACGCCTTGTGGGAAGACCCATTTCGCAAACCTTCGTACTTGTTTGCGCTGGTAGCCGGGCAACTGGTGTGTGAAGAACAAACACTGCGCCTGCAGTCTGGTCGAGAAGTGCTGCTGCAAGTGTGGGTGGAAGAGGGCAATCTCGACAAGACCTCGCATGCCATGGAATCGCTCGTTAAAAGCATACGCTGGGATGAAGAGCGATTCGGACTTGAGCTGGATCTCGACCGTTTCATGATTGTGGCCGTGAGTGATTTCAACATGGGCGCGATGGAGAACAAAGGGCTGAATATTTTCAACACCAAATATGTTCTCGCCAATCCGCGTATTGCTACCGATGCGGATTACGGCAACATTGAATCCGTCGTCGCGCATGAGTATTTTCATAACTGGACAGGCAATCGCGTCACCTGCCGCGACTGGTTTCAGTTATCGCTGAAAGAAGGTCTTACAGTTTTCCGTGATCAGGAATTTTCTGCCGA
>JBIIEY010000288.1:0-3194 GCA_044237595.1 Burkholderiaceae bacterium
AACCCTCATCAACCTCTATCTGCGTGACTGCGCCACCTCCCACAGGAAATTAAATCTTCAGTGGAAGTAACTGCCGGATCAGACATCCTCGACCCAGTTCGATTCCGCCCCGGGCCACCAAGTAAGAAAAGGCCTCGTTAGTGATAACGAGGCCTTTTCGCTTTTGGGGATAGATATTATGGAGAGTGAGTGTCTAGATGCTGGACGGTAGACTTCACTCCGGCCCGTTTAAAATAAAAAAGGCATACGCTCATCGAACTATCGGTAAGTACATCGATACCAGCGCTTGAGTCGCCCTATCGCCCTGCAACTTCCATTTTTTCTTTCTTTTACAGGTATGCTCTCCAATCAAACGCTTACCAAGCCCGAATAAAGCATTACTGATTTGACATTCGGATAGTGATCCCAAATTTCAGGCCATGCGAAACCGAGCACGACCGTTGTGGATTGAGTCGAGGGCACACCGCTTATAATCTATGGTTTAGCAAATTCACTGGAATTTCTGCAAAATCATGGAATTAGCCAAGGCCTTCGAGCCCACCGAGATAGAACAATTCTGGCGCACCGAATGGGAAAAGCGCGGCTACTTCACCGCTACGCTGGATGAGGGCAAACCGTCGTTCTCCATTCAGCTGCCGCCGCCCAATGTGACCGGCACCCTGCACATGGGCCATGCTTTCAACCAAACCATCATGGATGGACTGACGCGCTATTACCGTATGCGCGGACACAACACTGCCTGGATACCCGGCACCGATCATGCAGGTATTGCCACACAGATCGTCGTCGAGCGCCAGCTGGATGCGCAAAAAATCTCGCGCCACGATCTCGGTCGCGAAAAATTTCTGGAAAAAGTCTGGCAGTGGAAAGAACACTCGGGCTCGACCATTACGGGTCAAATGCGCCGCATGGGTGCCTCCACCGACTGGAGCCGTGAATACTTCACGATGGACGACAAGATGTCGACCGCCGTCACCGAAGTCTTCGTTCGCCTTCATGAGCAGGGTTTGATTTATCGCGGCAAGCGACTGGTGAATTGGGATCCGGTGCTGGGCACAGCGGTATCGGATCTGGAAGTGGTGTCGGAAGAAGAAGACGGCAGCATGTGGCACATCCGCTATCCCTTCGTCGACGGCAGCGGCCATATGACGGTGGCCACCACGCGACCGGAAACTTTACTGGGCGATGTGGCGGTGGCTGTTGATCCTACGGATGAGCGCTATGCCGATTTCGTCGGCAAATCGCTGAAGCTGCCGTTGACGGATCGCGAAATTCCGGTGATTGCCGACAGCTATGTCGACAAAGCTTTCGGCACCGGCTGCGTGAAGATCACACCCGCGCATGATTTCAATGACTATGCAGTGGGTCAGCGACATAATCTCGCGCAGATCAGCATCTTTACACTGGATGCGAAAGTCAATGACAACGCTCCTGCTGTTTATCAGGGCATGGATCGCTTTGCGGCACGCAAGCAGATCGTCGCTGATCTGGATGCGCAGGGTCTGCTGGAACTGGTCAAGCCACACAAGCTGATGGTGCCGCGTGGTGACCGTACTGGTGTGGTAATCGAGCCGATGCTGACGGATCAGTGGTTTGTCGCAATGAGTAAGCCTGCGCCTGCTGGAACGCATTTTCCGGGCAAGTCGATTGCCGAAGTCGCGCTGAAAAAAGTCGCTCAGGGCGAAGTGAAATTCGTGCCTGAAAACTGGACCACCACCTACAACCAGTGGCTCAATAATATTCAGGACTGGTGTATTTCTCGTCAGCTCTGGTGGGGTCATCAGATTCCGGCATGGTATGACGATGCCGGCACTATCTATGTTGCGCGCAATGAAAGCGAAGCCAAAGCAAAGGCTGCGGCGGCCGGTTACAACGGCACACTCACACGCGAAGCGGATGTATTGGATACCTGGTTCTCATCTGCGCTGGTCCCCTTCTCCTCGCTGGGCTGGCCGGAGGAAACACCCGATTACAAGTTATTCCTGCCTTCCACCGTTCTGGTGACGGGCTTTGACATCATCTTCTTCTGGGTCGCGCGTATGGTGATGATGACCACGCATTTCACCGGAAAAGTACCCTTCAAAACCGTGTATGTACACGGGCTGGTGCGCGATGCACAGGGACAGAAAATGTCCAAGTCCAAAGGTAATACGCTGGATCCTATCGATCTGATTGATGGTATCGGTGTCGATCAACTGGTAGCCAAACGCACCGCCGGGCTGATGAATCCAAAGCAGGCAGCGAGCATTGAAAAAGCCACCCGCAAGGAATTCGCTGGCGGTATCGCAGCGTATGGTACCGATGCGCTGCGCTTCACGATGGCGAGCTATGCTTCACTGGGCCGCAATATCAATTTCGATCTCAGCCGCTGCGAAGGCTACCGCAATTTCTGCAACAAGCTGTGGAACGCGACGCGCTTTGTGTTGATGAACACCGAAGGCAAGGACTGCGGCCTTGAAGAGCATGGTGCAGAAGCTTGCGCGACCGGCAGTTATCTGGACTTTTCTCAAGCGGATCGCTGGATCGTATCGATCTTGCAGCGTACTGAGGCTGAAGTAGAAAAAGGCTATGCCGAGTACCGCTTCGACAATATTGCATCGGCGATCTACAAATTCATCTGGGATGAGTATTGCGACTGGTATCTGGAAGTCGCCAAGGTGCAGATTCAGCAAGGCACTGAAGCCCAACAGCGCGCAACACGCAGAACTTTGTTGCGCGTACTGGAGACCATACTTCGCCTTGCACATCCCATCATTCCTTTCATCACCGAACAGCTTTGGCAAACTGTGGCGCCGCTGTCGGGTCGCACGCTGAACCCGGCGGGTGATTCGATCATGATGCAGGCGTACCCTGAACCGAATCTGAAAAAAATCGATGCGCATTCCGAAGCTTGGATGACAGAGCTGAAGTCACTGACCGATGCCTGCCGTAATCTGCGCGGCGAAATGCAACTCTCGCCCGCGCTGAAAGTACCGCTGTTTGTCGAAGGTGCTGACCATGGCCGTTTGCAGAGCTTTGCGCCTTATCTGCAGGCATTAGCCAAGCTCGCTGAAGTGCAGGTCGTCGATACGCTGCCTGAATCGCCCGCACCGGTGTCGGTATCTGGCAGCACACGTCTCATGCTCAAGGTCGAGATTGATATCGCAGCAGAGCGCGAGCGGTTGAGCAAGGAAGTGCTGCGACTCGAAGGCGAA
>JBIIEY010000289.1:0-3187 GCA_044237595.1 Burkholderiaceae bacterium
GCCAGTTGATAGGCGACCGCCAGTCCCATAGGGCCAGCGCCGAGCACGGCTATACGTTCACCCATGATCAAAACTCCAGAACGACGTTGCTGTACACAGGATGACGGAAGGTCTCTTCCATCGCTTCGGCGAACGGCGTGCAGCGCACACCAAACTTGCCCGGCCAGTCGATGACTTCGAATTCATCTTTGGCCACCAGTGCGGCCAGCTGCTGCGTGGTGAATGGTGGATTACGATCAAACAAGGCCCACAACCACAACAGGCCATGAAACAAACCATAGGGAATTTTCACAATGGCGGCACCGGCTCGAGTCGCGCGCTTGATTTCGCGAATGATGTCGATGTAATCCACTTTCTCATGACCCGAGATGTTGAAGACACCATCAGTGATGCGGTTCTCAATACAGCTGATGATGACGTTGCAGAAATCGCCCGCATACAAAGGCTGGCGCAGATAGCGGCCATGACCGGGAATGGGAAACACGGGTACCTTTTGCATGAAACGCGACAGCCAGCCGAGATGTTTACGGTCGAACCAGCCAAACATCAATGTCGGGCGCAGCACCGGACAGACAATACCGCTGTCGAGCACCATGCGCTCTTGAATTTTTTTCGTCTGCGTATAAAAATCATCGGCAAATGACTCGACCACCGATGAGCTGATGTGTACCAGTTGATCCACATAGCCGGCGCGAACCGCGTCGAGTATGAGTTGGGTGGACGTGAGGTTGTTGCGCTCGAATTCTGCATAATCGATACCACCGATCTGAGCCTGTAGCATCACGACCGCGCCCGCTTGCGCAAAATGTACCTGCCAGGATCCAGGTTGGGACAGATCCACGCACTCGGTCAGCACATCAGGATGCATGCGCCGCAGCACCTCGACATTAGCAGCATGCTTATCGAGTACAACAATTTGCGTATAGCCCTTGGCCTTGAGACGCGCCACAAGATTTTGGCCGACGAGTCCGGCGCCACCCGGCAGGATGATTTTCTGCTTATTCATTCAGATATTGAGACGATTGAAAACGACACGCGGCAAATGACGAATGATCATCATGATCAGCCACCAGCGCGCCGGTGCATAGACCACAGGCTGCCCCGCCGCCACTGCAGTAACAATACGACGCGCGACCGCCTCGGCAGAAGCCAGCCCGCGTTGCGGTAAATGCGCCGTCATCGGTGTGGCAGTGGGGCCCGGCTTGATCAGCACGATTTTTATCTGGGTACCAGCGAAGCGATGCTGCAATCCTTGCGCATAACGATCAATCAGACCCTTGGCAGCGCCATACACATAATTAGTTTTACGGCCACGATCGCCAGCCACTGACCCCATGATCGCCAGCGTGCCGCTACCCGCTACCTCCATTTGACCGGCGAAAGCTTCGGCGAATAATACTGGCGACAAGCCATTGATCTCGAGCGCCTGCCGAGTTAGCGCGACATCCTGTTGACAGTCGGATTGCACAGGCAGATTGCCATGCGCAATCAGCACAATATCCACGCGGCCTTCAGCCGCTGTCTGCTTCGCCAGTGCAGCAATCGCAACTGGATCGGAAAAATCCATGACGACAGCTTGCGCAGATGACTCAGGACTGCGCACCCGCAAATCTGCAGCGACAACCTCAAGACGATCATGGTCACGTCCCACCAGCACAAAGTCGCTTGGCTGCTGCGCCCAAACGCGAGCACAGTGTTCTGCAATCGCGGACGTCGCGCCAATGATGATAATTCTTTGTCTGCCCATATCAGCTTCCCATTAATCGTCGCGACATCGCCGAGCTAATACCCGGATCGCGATGCGATAAAAATTCCTGCAAGCGAGGATAACCTGCCTCAAACAGCGCGCGCGGCATGCGCGCATCCTTGGCTGGATAAAGCCGGCCGCGCGCATCACGAACAATATCGTCTAGGGATGCGAGCAACTTGTGTGTTTTTTCGCCCTGATTGGTAAAGTCCAGTGCGAGCGTTACGCCCGGCTGAGCAAAGCTGAGCATGCCAACTGAAGGACGTTCACCAAAAGTTTTCAAGACCGCAAGGAATGATCCCTCGCCTGCATTTGAAATTTGCTTCAGCATCGCCTGCACGCCCTCGCGCCCCTGCGCGCGCGGCAATACACATTGATACTGAAAAAATCCGCGCGGTCCATACATGCGATTCCACTCCAGTAGATGATCGAGCGGATGAAAGAAATTTTCGTAGTACTGCAAATTAGTCGTCTGATTTTTTTTCAGCTGGTAGTACAGCTGATTGAAAGGCTTGAGTGTGAGCGTATTGACCAGCGATACGGGTGGCATAAAAGGCATGCGCCATGAGCGACCGGACTTTGGCGCTGCCTGCTGCAGATTCGAATGGTTGGCGCGCATGAAAATGCCCCGCCCACTACCTGCAACACAATCGATCCATGACACTGTGTGCTCCCAGTCCGCTTCGGCAGCATCAGCCAGGTCAAAAAAAGTCGTCAGATTTTTATAAGGCTGTGTCTCCATCTGTAGCCAGGGACCCTGTATGCGTTTGAGTTGCAGCGTGAGCTCGGTGATTACGCCCGTCAGACCCAGACCACCGATAGTCGCTGCGAAGCGTGCATCGCCCGGACGCAGTAAATGACGACTACCATCAGTACGTGTGAGTACGATCTCAATGACATGATCACCAAAGCTGCCGGCGATATGATGATTCTTGCCATGTACATCATTGGCGACAGCACCACCCAAGGTCGCCAGTTGGGTACCGGGCACCACAGGCAGCATCCAGCCACGCGGCACGATTAATCGCTGCACATCGCGCAATAGCAAACCTGCTTCACATTGCAATTGACCGTTTATCTCATCAAATCGGATGAACCGGTCGAGCATCGTGGTGTTCCACAACACGCCACCGGGATTCAGGCACACATCGCCATAGCTGCGCCCCATACCAAAAGCAAGACCCGCCGCGTCGCCCCGCAATTGGGATGCGACGCGACGACGGTCAGACAAGGGGATCATCTGATGATCAAAATCTCCCAGGCGCCCCCAGGAATGTACCTTTACCACTGCCAGCCTCTTGAGCCTATGGCCAGCACGACAGTGAAAGCGACACCGGCGATCAGACTGGCCTTGTCCCTGAACGCAAAAATCAGCGGATCGTCATGCATTTGCCCACGATGCGCTTTCATCCACACCCAGCTGATCCAGAAAAGCATGAT
>JBIIEY010000290.1:0-3183 GCA_044237595.1 Burkholderiaceae bacterium
CCAGCCCACCGCACCAACAATCAGATAGGCCATGCCAGCCACAACCGCGAGCGGGATGGCATGAACGATGTCTGTTGCCACCAAACGGTGAGGCTTCATCCGAAGTGGGTACAGATACAGCAGCATCACACTACCCAAGGCACCCGCGCCCGAGGTAAAAGCTGGCTACCCATCCAAGGGCGCTTTGCAATCGGCCAGTCGACGCCACCGTTGGTGTGATGCACCCTTGCGCCCACCAGCCTAGTGATAGCCGCAAACCACAGGTCGGTCGCAATGGCTGTGACAGGGGGCGCGCCGAAAAAATCAGCAGGATCGGTGTCATCAATACGCCGCCACTAACGCCTGTCAAACCCACGACAAAGTCAGTGAAAGCCGCGGCCAAGGCATAAGACGCATCAATCATGCTGGGATCAATGCCCTGTCACGGGTGGCGATGAATGACGGATTGAGAACATCGGGTTTGCCGTATTGCAAGGGCTGACCATTAAGATCCAATACCATGCCACCCGCACCCTCCAGCACTGCCTGAGCCGCCGCCGTGTCCCATTCGCAAGTCGGAGCCAGTCGAGGGTAGATGTCGGCCTCGCCCTCGGCGACCCGGCAAAACTTCAGCGAGCTGCCTACCTGAACCAAGCTCACCAAACCAAGGCGATCGATAAACGATCGCGTTGTCTCGTTCAAATGACTTTTGCTCGCCACAACCCGACATGCGTCCGGCGCACCGTTGGCGGACACTTTGATATCAGCGGTTTTGCCCCGAACACAACGCCATGCACCCAGCCCAGCGCCGCCCCAATACAGCGCATCGATGGCAGGCGCATACACGACCCCGAGTACGCTGCGGCGCTCTTCAATCAGTGCGATGTTGACCGTGAACTCGTCGTTCCGGGCGATGAATTCTTTGGTACCGTCCAGCGGGTCAATCAACCAGAACTGCCCCTTGTCTTGTCGGTAGACCTGCGAGGCCAAGTCCTCTTCGGAGACTACTGGGCAGTTGGGTAGCAAAAGCATCAGTTGAGATGCAAGTACGCGGTGCGCCGCCAAGTCCGCTTCCGTGACGGGGCTGGCGTCTTCTTTGCGCTGAATATTTACCGAACCCCCAACATAGACCGACATGATGGCGTCGCCCGCAGCTCGGGCAATCGCGAGAAGTTGTTTGATCAGGGCATCTTGGCTGGTTTGTCGCATTACGTATAAATCTGTGTGTTACCCCATGATATCGAACGTAACAAAGGCCGAAAATCGGTAAATACATGGCTAAAAAAACAATCTGCGACAAAACTATCTTGTGGGAATCGCATCAAGTGTTCGACGATCAGCTTACTGCCTAGCAACTCGAAAAAAATTTTCTCTAAATGCGTTTTTTATGAGCCATTTATTGGCCAACTTATTATCTCTGCGAAATACATGCAGATGCGGGAATACAACAACCTAAAACCATGACCTTAAGCCCGTGGCACGTCGAATAAATCGATGGCGCGAGTGAAGATCTTTCGGCCAGCGGCCCATATTTGGCTAACAGGCAGCTCAAAGGCCTTTGGCTGCTTGAAGAAATAGATTCCTATCTCGAGAGCTAAAAACGTCAGATCGTACATATTCGGGGTACTTCCCGCCAAAGACATGAATCTCAATTTATTGTCTTATTTTTGCAATAACTAGACACAGCCAGCGGCAATCGGCAGATGAACTAATTCAACAATCGGGTACTGATTCAATGTTGCCATAGCGCTTCAATATCAACAATTACACCTAGCTATCACTGAAAGACAGAACAAAATAATCATTAAAAAATAGATTCAATCAATTTTTGATCGTTAAAATTAAGGAGAAATTAAGATGGATAAAGTAAGCAATTTTTTTAAGACATCTGATACACCTCAAATTCCCAAGGAAACTACTCCGACAAAACCAGATGAAAGTCCTCTTAGTGATCGCCGAACTGCAGCTGCCGAAACTGTAGAAAATAATATAGGCTGCGATGCTAGCAAGAATATAAAATCCGAAACCACCAAAAATGGTTTTAGCAAAATGCTCGGGAATTCGCCCATTCCAAATACCTCGTCATCTTCTACCACTGCAACTACTGTTCATACGACTACTACCGGCGCAGCAATACTAAGCTCTGCAACGCAAACATCATCCAGCACTACCAAAGCAATAAACTCGAACGCACCTAAAATATTCACACCCAGATTCCACACCCCGTTCACTCCCAGAGTTCAGGATGCCTTTTACAACTCACTAAGCCGTAAGGCGCTCGCTATGGTTGAAAAATACAGATTAACCAAAGAAGAAGCTGTTGCAATTCATGCTTATTCTAAAAATAAATATTACGAAAATATGAATGAAGCACTTCGTGCTGTGAATAAAGATGGCAGGGTAGATCCCTCCAGTGCTGATGCTTTGTGGGAGGCAGGAATAAAAGATCCTGAATTAGCTACCATGATAGCCTCGGTGGTAAAAGGTATGAAGAAATTACCCCCCACACAAACTAGTGATTCACATTTCTTTGCTTTGGGACGGAATGACTCCATCCCAGATGAATTTTTACAACCGTTTAAAGAGGGCGCATCAATCACTATTCCGTCATTTTTCTCAACTACCGTATCTTCAACAGTAGTCGAGCAGTGGTGGGATAGCAAGGATCAGGCGCTATGTATTTTTCAAAGGGTGCAAGGTAACGGACGCGACATTACTGAATTCAGCGAGTATCCAAATGAGAAGGAAGTCCTCTTCATTCCTGGTACGCAATTCATGGTTTTAGCATTGACCGAGCCAACAATAACACCCTCTGGAGATAGTAAATCCGGTGCCACAAAGGTGAAGAGGCTCATGCACTTGCAAGAAGTGTCTACTGATTTTCCAATCCCACCGTCCATTAGCCGACTAACATTTGGGTAAGCGACGGTATCGATCAGAAATCTAAGTTGCCGGCCCAAAGCACAAACAGTTGTAACGGATTTATCAGGCGCTCTAATTGGAGCTTCCAACTAAGCACACGAACCCGACGATAAGTGACAAGTCGTCCGTTCTGAATGTGCCAGCATCAGTCTAATCTTGTCAACAGACTTCATGCGTGTTTAGTTGAGAAATCGCCGAAACATTTGACGCTTCAATGTAATCGATGACTCCAATCAACAAGTATTGTGCATTGCAGTAGATTACTTGCTGCGATCAGAATGG
>JBIIEY010000291.1:0-3176 GCA_044237595.1 Burkholderiaceae bacterium
TACTTTTCTTGAACGTGCAGACAATACGGCGCGTCTGATCGATGTGAAGTTCCACGGTGCAGACCGCGAACTACTCACGGCAACCGACATGGATTTTTATCATTGGGCTGCAGTGCTGCGCTCCGTATCAGCTTTTGAAACCTACCGCAAAGCCTACCGCGACGTGATCACACCCGAGCGTGTGGCTGAATTGTTGATACTGCGAGGCGATATGCCACGCTCCCTGATGGCTTGTCTGGCAGAAGTCGTGAACAACCTCGAACAGGTGCGCAATGACGTCTCGCGCGAGACAGAGCGTTTTGCAGGACGATTGCATGCCGATCTGCGCTTCAACAGCATAGAAGACATCATGCGACATGGCTTGCATGATTTTCTGACTGACTTTCTCGAACAGATTTACGATCTGGGCAACCGAGTCAGCCGCGATTTTCTGCTTCCACTTGCCGCATGAAAGCCACCACACTCGCGATTCGTCATGAAACGATCTATCGCTACGAAAAGCCGGTGGGATATTCAATACAGCAGCTGCGTCTGACACCACGCAGCGAGCTACTGCAACGCATCAATCACTGGCACATCGCAACGCCCGGCAAGCGGCAGGTCGCACAAGATGCGTTTGGCAATAGCAGCGAGATCCTGACGATCATCACACCCCATCAAGAAGTGCGCATTGTCGCCAGCGGCGTGGTTGAGATTCAATCACCGGACCGTGGAAGGCTCACAGAAAAAATGCTGCTCTCGCCACTCGCATTCACTGTCCCGACCCGACTCACCGACCCGCTTGATGCGGTGCGCTCGTTTGCGGCTAACAAACTTCCGGTACACCCCACGAGTCACCAACTGCTGGATTTTTCACAGGCGATTTGTGAGGCCATCCATTACGAAATGGGCGCGACTATCTCAAGCAGTACCGCCAGCGATGCACTCGCATTAGGCAAAGGCGTCTGTCAAGATCATGCGCATCTCTTCATTGCCTGCTGCCACAGTGCTGGAATACCAGTGCGTTATGTGTCGGGCTATATTGATCCCGGCGAAGTCGCCCACAGCGCCAGCCACGCTTGGGTGGATGTCTGGGTTGATGAGGTCGATTTTTCTGGCTGGGTGAGTATTGATGTCACGCACGCCCGCTTTCAAACTGCCTCCTACTGCCGCTTGGCCGTGGGTCGGGACTATGAATCGGCCGCGCCGGTGCGAGGCATACGTCGCGGTGGTGGCGACGAGTTACTGGATGTGCGCGTAGATATCAGCCGGCTATCTGCATAACCGTGCGAATCATGACCATGAACGTCTCAGTTAGAATGCAGTTTTCCCTTACCGGGTATAGGTCATGACTTATTGCATAGCGATGCGCCTCAACGCAGGCCTAGTGTTTCTTTCGGATTCACGCACCAATGCGGGCGTCGATCAGATCGGCACATTCCGGAAAATGAGTGTGTTCGAAAATCCGGGTGATCGCATGATGGTCCTCATGAGCGCCGGCAATTTGTCGATCTCCCAATCCATCCGTCAGATGGTCGCTGAATATCTGTCACCCGACGGCACCAGCATCTGGACAGCATCGTCCATGGTTGAGGCCGCACAGATCGTCGGTGAATGCATACGCAACGTCTACAAGCGCGATGCCGAGTCCCTGGAAAAGTTTGGCATTGATTTCAACGTCAGTCTGATTTTCGGCGGACAAATCCGGGGTGAGCGCTGTCGCTTGTTTCAGCTTTACTCGGCAGGCAATTTCATCGAGTCTCATGATGAAAATCCTTACTTTCAGATCGGTGAGTCCAAATATGGCAAGCCCATCGTCGATCGAGTGATCTCTCCCGTCACGCCGCTGGATGAAGCTGCAAAATGCGCACTGATTTCCATGGACTCCACACTGCGATCCAATATTTCAGTAGGCTTTCCTCTTGATCTGCTGGTGTACGGTACAGATAGTTTGTCTATCGGACGTTTCGTTACGATTGATGAAAAAAATCAGTATTTTCAAATGATACGTAGCACCTGGGGTCAGCAACTGAAATCTGTCTTTGAAAGTATTGCTGACCCTGTGTGGAATGCGGCTCCTGAAGCTACCAGCAATGTGCTATCAACGAGTGGCCATCTGAATCATCCTGTACGCATTTCACCGCCGACTTCGGTCGCACGCGTTGAAGCGCGAACGCCGCAACGGCAAACACTGGCTCAAGACGACGATCATAAACATCAGCACTGATTATCGAACAGGCGCTTGAACGCGCTCACAGTTTTATTTTATTGAGACGCGCTTCTTTGCGTCTATTCTTCATCATCCTCGCAACACCTCTCGCAATTCAACTGACAACTAGCCCCCGCAGCTAATAAACTCCGCCGCCTTGATTTAACTTTTTGTTAATTATCATGTCGGTCCGACTTCTGCATTACTCCACCATTATTTTTTCCGTTATTAGTTTTATCGCGCCGGCACTGTGTGCCGCCCAGTCGATTGAAACTGAACAATTACTGCGTCAGCAAGAGCGCGAACGTGAACTGCGTCAGAAAAATGAAACGCAAAAGCCCTCACATTTGCCGACACCCACGCTCGATACTTCGCTGCTGCCCACTGAAGAAGCTCCCTGTCGAGTCATTGACACGCTGGTCTTGGAGGGCGATGGGAGTGAATATTTTCAGTGGGCGCTTGCGGCCGCTGATCGTAACAATGATCCGGCACGCGGTCGCTGCCTTGGTTCATCGGGCATAGCGCTTGTAATTCAGCGTATACAACAAGCGATACTCGAACGCGGTTATGTCACTACGCGCGTACTGACTGAAAAGCAGGACATTCGCAACGGTACTCTCACTATCACGCTACTGCCCGGTCGAATTCGCCATATCCGCTTCGTAGACGGTACGTCCTCACGCGCCACCTTGTGGAATGCAATGCCGGCAAAGCCGGGCGATGTGCTTGATGCGCGCGTGCTGGAACAAGGACTCGACAACTTCCAACGGCTTCCCAGTGCCAAAGCAGATCTAAAAATCGACCCGGTACAAGACACTAACGCCAGACGAGCGGAAAGCGATGTGATCATCGAGTGGAAACAAGCACTGCCGTTTCGACTAAATCTCTCGCTCGATGATGCGGGCAGCAAATACACCGGCAAGCATCAGGCCGCGCTGACACTGGCCTATGACCACTGGTGGACGCTCAATGATCTTTTCTACATCAG
>JBIIEY010000292.1:0-3174 GCA_044237595.1 Burkholderiaceae bacterium
CCCGAAGCCAGATCGGATTTGATGTAGGCGTGTTGAACCAGTGCGATGCCGACGCCATCAATTGCAGCCTGAATCGCGAGAGAAGAACTGCCAAATGACAGGCTGTGCGTCGGTTGCAAATCGGGCTCGCCGGCTTGCGTCAACCAGGCCTTCCAGTAATCGGCCCGTGGCACTGACTTAAGCAATGTGAAATTGATCAAATCAGCAGGCTTCTCGAGAGGTGGTCCTCCCGCCAGAAGGGACGGGCTGCAGACAGGCGTAAATTCGTCATCGAAAAGGCGCACACCACTGACCCCGGAGGGAAGGCTGCTGCCTACCCATGAGGCCATATCGACATCTTCTGCCTCCAGTTCTACCGCCCTGAAGCTCGTCATGATCTGGATATCCAGATCCGGATGGGCGCCATGAAATCGTGCAAGCCGTGGCATCAGCCATTTCTCCGCCAGCGTCGGCAACAGCGTCAGCTTGATGGTGGATTTGCTGCGCTTTCTGGTGATCGAGTCGAGCGCAACACTGATCCAGTCCAGCGCTTGCGTCAATTGAGGATGTAATAACAGACCGGCATCGGTGAGCTCGATGGCACGTCCTCTTCTCTGAATCAGCGAAACCCCAACGCTTTCCTCTAAAAGCTTGACTTGCTGGCTGATAGCGCCCGGCGTCACGCACAGCTCCATGGCAGCCTTGGAAACACTGAGATGCCTTGCCGTTGCCTCGAAGGCGCGCAAGCCGAGTAATGGCAGATGAGATCTTTGCATCGCTCGATTTTAGCGTAACTAAATATATCGAGCAGAAATCATGCGTTGATTTATGGGTTCTCAACTCCTAAAGTCAGCTTCATTCCAGAAGGCGTTCAGAGACAGCGAAAATGAAAATCACAAAACGACTCAGTAGCCACATTAGCAAGACACCACATGGATTGGCGCTGCTGGCAAGCCGCAGCCGTGATGACGTCAATTGGCAGTTTCCGCCAGCAGAATTCACACTGGGTGATGTGCCGGATCAGGAAAGCGTGTTGAGTACCCACGGTGTTCTTTACACCTACAGCATTGTTCACGTTGATCGCGAGCGCGGTCCCTATGCATTAGCCATGGTGGATTTTGAGCCAGACGTTCGGGTTTTCGGCCCCATGATTTACGAGCCCGGGAAGGAGCCGCCGCTGGGCGCGACAATGGAAGTGACAGCGTATGCGTTGAAAGACGGATCGGAAGACTATGCGTTTCGACAGTCGACAGGTAGCGCAGCATGAGCGAAGCCGTCATATCTGGTGTTGGTATTTCTGATTTCGGCAAGTTTCCCCATCTGTCCGAGGAAGTGCTGGCGCAAGCGGCCATTATGGATGCACTTACCGATGCCGGTCTCTCGATCAAGGATGTTCAGGCTTTTTATTGCGGAAATGCCGCGGGTGGACACCTCCCGGGTCAGCGCGTTCTGCGTGAACTGCACACAGATGGGCAGGCGGTATTTAACATCGACAATGCATGCTCCAGTGGCGCCACGGCATTCCATCTGGCACTGGATGCGCTCAGATCTCAAAAACACGACACCGTATTGGTGTTCGGCATGGATCAGCTCAGCACCTTCGGTGGTGGTGCGCTGCCATTAAGTCAGCGCGATTGGAATAATCGACGGGGTATGGTCATGCCCGCGCTCTATGCGATGCGCGCGCGTCGATATATGCATGACTACGATGTCTCGCCCCAGGTCCTCGCAGAGGTGTCTGTCAAAAATCGGCAACATGGTGCGCTTAATCCGATCGCGACATTTTGCAAAACAGTGACAGTCGAGGAAGTACTTGCGTCACGCCCGATTGCGGAGCCGCTGACCTTGCTGCAGTGTTGCCCCGCGGTGGTCGACGGTGCTGCCGCAGTCGTACTCACGACTAAACCGGGCAAGGGTCTGGCCAAGCCAGTCCGTGTCTTGGCATCGATAGTGCAATCCGGTGTTTTTGAAACCAGTGCGGTCGACATGACCGAAGCAGAGATTACGGCGCGTTCAGCGCTGATGGCCTATGAGCAGGCGGGTATTGCACCGCAGGACTTGAGTCTGATCGAACTTCACGATGCGTTCACGATCTCGGAACTGCTCTATTACGAAGCCCTGGGTCTGTGTGGGCGAGGCGAAGCGCAGCATCTATTGCGCAGTGGCGCAACGACGCTGGGTGGCCGTATTCCTGTCAACCCAAGCGGCGGTCTGATTGCAAAGGGGCACCCACCCGGTGCGACTGGCGTGGCGCAGATTGTTGAAATTTGCGAACAGCTTCAGCAGCGTGCCGGTAAGCGGCAGGTGGCGGGTGCGCGTCTCGGCCTGAGTCAGGTCACAGGTGGCGGCATATGGGGCGTAGACCATGCCGCCTGCTCAATCCATATTTTCTCAATATAAATCTCACCATTCCCTATGACTGACAACCAACAATCAGCGGCAAACAAGATCCCGGATTCCCTCAGCGGATTGACCGCCATCGTCACTGGAGGTGGCAGAGGCATCGGTTTGGGCATTGCGAAGGATTTGGCAAGCCAAGGCTGTCGTATTGCCCTTTGGGATGTGGATTCTGCAGCACTCGATCAGGCCGCTGCAGAGTTAAAAACATCAGGTGCTGATGTCTATGCAAAATTAATCAGCGTCACTGCACAGGAAGACGTTGAGCATGCAGTCGCTGAGTTGTATAGCGCTACCGGACGGGTTGATATTCTGGTCAACAACGCGGGTATTGGCGGAGACAAGCTGGTCGAGAAGATGAACCTCGATTTCTGGCAGCGTGTGGTCGAAACCAATTTGACCTCGCAATTCATCTGCGCAAAGGCTGTTCTGCCCTATATGGTTCAGCAACGCTTTGGTCGGATCATCAATATTTCATCGCGGGCGTGGCTGGGTACTCGGGGTCAGGCAAGCGACTCGGCGTCCAAAGGTGGCGTGGTCAGTTTCACTCGCAGCCTCGCTCTGGAATATGCACGTCACGGCATTACCGCTAATGCGATCGCTCCCGGGATCACCGAGACCCCGCTCTTTCAGACGTTATCTGAGCAAGTGATCAGCGACCTCAAGCGTTCGGTACCCGTGCAGCGCATCGGACAATCTGAAGATGTCGCCAATGCAGTCCGATTTTTTTCGCAGCCGGCATCGAATTACGTCACAGGTCAGCTGCTGTACGTCTGTGGAGGGCGCAGCTTGAGTAGC
>JBIIEY010000293.1:0-3170 GCA_044237595.1 Burkholderiaceae bacterium
CTGCTAGGGTCTTTGATGATGAGCCATCGGCAATGGCCGCCATTCTGGCTGACAAGGTCAAGGCCGGCGATGTGGTCGTCATGCGTTATCTGGGACCCCGCGGAGCGCCGGGCATGCCGGAAATGCTCTCACCCACCTCGGCCCTGATTGGTAAGGGACTGGGCGAGTCGGTGGGCCTGATTACCGATGGCCGTTTCTCGGGTGCAACCTGGGGTATGGTGGTTGGCCATGTGGCGCCTGAGGCCATTAGTGGTGGCACTATCGGTTTGGTGCAAGAAGGCGATTCCATCACCATCGATGCGCACAAGCTCTTGATTCAATTGAATGTGCCCGACGAAGAAATCGCCCGTCGCCGTGCGGCCTGGAAAGCGCCTGAGCAAAAATACACTCGGGGCGTACTGGCTAAGTTTGCTAAATTGGCATCAACGGCCAGCCGTGGTGCTGTGACGGATTAAACTTTGTGAGCGAATGTAATTGCCGTCCGCATGATTTTGCGGGCGGTGATAGTGTTTACCGTAAGCAGAATTGCTAAAAAGATGTAAAATTCTGCGGTCATTAAAATTAATGGAGAGTGACATGAAACGTATCCTCGTTGCCGCAATCGCTTTGAGCGCATTGGTCTCAGGTGCAGCATCCGCCAGTGAGCAGCTGGCAAGAGAAAAGAACTGCCTCGCCTGCCACGCAGTCGATTCCAAATTGGTCGGCCCAGGTTACAAAGAAGTCGCCGCCAAGTACAAAGGCGACAAGTCTGCTGAAGCCAAACTGGCAGCCAAGATCATGAAGGGTGGTAGCGGTGTGTGGGGTCAGATCCCGATGCCTGCAAACCCGCAAGTGTCTGATGCTGAAGCAAAGACACTGGCTAAATGGGTTCTGTCGCTGAAGTAATCGACAGTATTCGGAAAGTAAAAAAGCGCTCCGAGGAGCGCTTTTTTATTGTCTGCAGCGGTTGCCAGATCGAGATGCGGGGGTGCTGTTCCGCGATTATTTGGTGACCGCAATCTGCGAACGCTTGCCACCTTTGTAGGTGTAGAGAGTCAGCAAACCATTCTTGATATCGCCGCGCGCGTCAAACTCGATCTTGCCGGTGACGCCGTCGTACTTGATCTTTGTGAGCTCTGGCAGATATTTGACGGGCTCTACAGAGTTCGCCTTCTGCATGGCGGCGACCATCACCATCACCGCATCGTAGACGTAAGGCGCGTACAGTTTAACGTCAACGCCGAATTTCTTTTTGTAGTCATCACGGAATTTCTCCACGATTTTTTTCTGGCTCTCTTCTACGCCACCAGCCTCGGCACACACCACCTGTCCATCGCTCATGCCGGCGCCGGCCAGTGAAGGTAGTTGCTCGGTGCAGATACCATCGCCACCCATGAATTTTGCTGATATGCCGAGCTGCTTCATTTGTCGCAGCATGGGCCCGCCAACTGCGTCCATGCCGCCGAAGAAAATCAGGTCGGGTGACTTGCCCTTGATCGCGGTCAGGATGGCATTGAAGTCGGTCGCTTTGTCTGTGGTGTACTGACGACCAACGATGGTCAGGCCAGCGGCTTTGGCTGCTTTCGCAAATTCGTCGGCGACACCCTGACCGTAGGCTGTACGGTCGTCGATGATAGCGATGCGTTGTGCTTTGATATCCGAAGCAGTGAAGCGGCCGAGTGCGCCACCAAGCTGGCCGTCATTGGCTACGACACGAAACGCACCTTTGTAGCCTTGCATCGTGTACTTGGGATTGGTCGCTGATGGCGAAATCTGAGGAATACCAGCATCGTTGTAAATTTTTGAGGCCGGAATCGTGGTGCCCGAATTCAGGTGACCAATGACGCCGCTGACTTTGGCATCCGCAAGTTTCTGTGCAGCGGCGGTGGCCTGCTGCGGATTGGCACCGTCATCTTCGGCTTGCAATACGAATTTGATTTTTTTGCCGCCTATGGTCACGCCTTTGGCATTGAGTACATCAATCGCCATGCGCGCGCCATTTTCATTATCCTTACCCAGATGCGCAATCTGGCCCGACAGCGGGCCGACATGGCCGATTTTTACCACCTGTTCTTGCGCCATTACTTGCATGCTGATGGCGCTCAACAGGGTCAGGGATAAGGCGGTGCGGGTGAGTTGCATGAATATCCTCCGGAACGGAAAACGGAATTGTCGTTGATTTGCAAGCTTAACCGATCAGCGCGCCGGTACGGTGCTGAGCTTGGGCACCTGCTCGGCTTGCCGCATGCCCGTGAACGCAAAATCAAGATCGGGGCGCCGGCCGGACATGATGTCGGCAATCGCGCGGCCTGAGCCGCAGCCCATGGTCCAGCCCAGTGTGCCGTGACCTGTGTTCAGAAACAGATTGGGTATCCGTGTCGCGCCGATATAGGGCACATTGGACGGTGTCAGCGGCCGCAGGCCACTCCAGTAAACGGGATGATCGTAGTCGCAGGCGTCGGGGAACAGTTCTCGGGTGCGGCGAGTGATGGCTTCGCAGCGGGCTGGATTGAGTTCACGCGAATAGCCATTGATTTCGCAGGTGCCCGCCACGCGCAAACGATTACCCAACCGTGATATCACCAGTTTGTGTCCGTCATCGGTGAGTGAGACATACGGTGCGAGTGACGGGTCGCGTACTTCATAGGTGGCCGAGTAGCCCTTGCCCGGATAGACCATTAGCGGAATGCCCAGAGGTTTGAGTAGCGTGGTACTGAAACTGCCCATCGCGATCAGTACACTGTCGGCATGCAGTACCTGATGCCGGCCCTCGGCATCAATGACTTCAACGCCTGTCAATCGCTTCGAGCTGCTTGCGCCTTCGGTGAGCAAGCGCGTGGCCATGGTATTGAAACGGAAATCGACACCGGCAGCTGCCGATCGTTGTGCGAGTCCAGTGGTGAATTTATAGACGTCACCGGATTCATCCGTTTGGGTGAAATCACCACCAACGATCTTGTGACGTATGGCACCCAAGGCAGGCTCTATGCGGACCACTTCATCGGCGCTGATCGTCTGACGAGGACATCCCAGCTCGCGCATTAGTTTTGCTGCGGGAAGCGACTGACGAAATTCTTCTTCGTCAGTATAGAAATGCACAATGCCGCGCGTCTCGCAATCATAGTCAATACCCGTCTCGGCACGGACTGATTGCAATGTCTGACGGCTGTATTCAGCCAGCGCCACGATGT
>JBIIEY010000294.1:0-3157 GCA_044237595.1 Burkholderiaceae bacterium
TGAATGACTATCGCGTGATTTTGGTTTTGTAGCCTACTTTCGTTGTTGAACATTTTTTCAGGACGCATCAAGCCATGTCCAGTGCAGCGCCCATCGATACACTGACCCTGACCCGCCCCGACGACTGGCATCTGCATTTCCGTGATGGTGATGTGCTGCTCGATGTCGTGCCGCACACCGCGCGCCAGTTTGAGCGAGCGATCGTCATGCCCAATCTCAAGCCGCCGGTCACCACTACCGCGATGGCCGCTGCTTATCGGCAGCGCATTATCGCTGCGATACCCGAGGGTGCAAGCTTCGAGCCGCTGATGGTGCTCTATCTGACCGACAACACAAGCCCCGATGAAATCCATCGTGCTGTGGATAGCGGTATCGTTCACGGGGTCAAACTGTATCCAGCCGGTGCCACCACCAATTCCGATGCTGGCGTTACTGATATTCGTCGTTGTATGGCCACGCTCGAAGCGATGCAGAAGCTGGGTTTGCCCTTGCAGATTCACGGCGAAGTCACCGATGGTGATATTGATGTCTTCGATCGTGAGGCCGTTTTCATTGACCGCATATTGCAGCCGCTGCGACGCGATCTGCCGGGCCTGAGAGTCATCTTTGAACACATCACAACACGCGAAGCAGCGCACTATGTACGCGACGCCGAAGGCGATATTGCTGCCACCATCACCGCGCACCATCTGCTCTACAACCGCAATGCGATTTTCAAAGGTGGCATACGCCCGCATTACTATTGCCTGCCGATTCTCAAACGAGAAACTCACCGTCTTGCATTGATCGAAGCCGCAACGTTGGGGAGCCCCAAGTTTTTCCTTGGCACCGACTCGGCACCGCATCCCAAGGGCTTGAAAGAACACGCCTGTGGTTGCGCCGGTTGCTACACCGCCTTGCATGCGATGGAGCTATACGCACAAGCGTTTGAAGAAGCGGGTGCGCTTGACAAGCTTGAGGGATTCGCGAGTTTTTACGGTCCGGATTTTTACCGTCTGCCACGCAACACCGGCACCATTACCTTGCAGCGCCAGCCGTGGACGGTCCCAGATGAATTACCCATGGCTGGAGCATCCGTCGTGCCTCTGGACGCAGGCAGCCAGCTGCAGTGGACATTCGTCTGAATCCATTGTGTCGCTTTATGACATTGACTGGCAGCGACCTTGGCTCGCGCCATACAGGGAAACAGGGCAGATACTGATACGCAGCGGCGACTGGTTGCAGGCAGCGAATCAGATCGCCTATTCGCATGACCTCAAGACCGCAAGCGGTTGTCCGCTTGTCTTCGTGCCGCAGGACAGTCTGCCTGCCGATCTCGCGTACGAAGCTCATATACACGCGACCGGTCAGGTGCCTACGCGTGACAATCTGCATGATTTCTTCAATGCGCTCATCTGGCTGCATTTCCCGCATACGAAAAAAACTTTGAATGCCTTGCATGCCGCAAATGCTTTGATCGCAACGGCTAACGCTGGTGTTGGCAACGCGGTGAGTTTGGGGGCGCGTGGTCGCGCGCGTGATGCGGCGACTTTGTTTGACGAGAATGCAGCGATTTTTATTTGCAGTGATGCGCACTTAGCCGACGCTTTGCGTCAGCATCAGTGGTCATCGTTGTTGCAACGAGCGCCTGAGGATTTTTTTTTAAAGATATCGGTGGTGCTCTTCGGGCACGCATTGATGGAGAAGCTTGTCCAGCCCTACAAAGCCATCACCGCCCATGTTTGGATAACGATGGTAGAGCCAGCGTGGTTTGCATTGACCGACAAGCAGCGCGATGAGGCGATGGATCGCAGCCTTGCTGTTGCCATCAGCACGGGCTTTTCATCCCGTGATTTCGCTCATTTGCCTGTGTTGGGTGTGCCGGGTTGGTGGCCGGAGCAGTCGGATGATTTTTATGCCGATCCATTCGTGTTCCGACCATTGCGCCCCCCATCCAAAACCTCTTGAGCCGGCACTTGCCCAGCCAGATACCGCTGACCGGGCAATCGCAATGACGAGAGACTCAGAAGCCTTTCTGTAATCCTAAAATCAGCGCATTCGATGAACCCGTCTGCGCTAGCGTCGCGTCCGCCGATCCATCGACCCAACCCGAGTAGGAAGAAGGCGCACCATCTGTACCGCGATTGAGTGCCGCGTACAAATTCGTCGTTTTCGATAGCGCATACACAGCAGACAGATTGATGATCGAAGGATGACCCGAACTGTCATTGCGCGCATAGTTCAGGCCTACGCTGGTATTGGGCATCATTTTCATTTGTGCGCCCACGATCCAGGTATTGCTTGATCCGCCGATTTCAGGTTTGAAGTGTACGTAATTCGCAGCTAGTTTGAATTGACCCATAGGGACACTTCCGCCCACCAGGTATTGCTGGTATTGCGCATCCCGATCAGAGACTGCCGCCACGATATTCAGATCGCCGGTCGTATAACCCACATTGCCGGCCATAAAGCGATTGCGTCCGGAGTCGCCCGGCGTCCCACCGAACGCATACATCAAACTCGCCGTCACGCCACCGAGCCCATCTGTGGGTAAGCTATAAGTGATTGAATTCGGAATGAAGAAGCCACCGGTTGTACTCAGCGAAGGATCGCCATCGGCGCCGCCGGTATACGCTGGCACAGTCGCAAGCGCAGCGTTCAGCACGCTGCCATCCCGGTGCAGCAAGAGCGCCGGCACATAAAAGTTCTGGCCAGCGAGCCCCAGTGTTGATGTGTAGGCCGAAATAAATGGCGATTGATTCAGACCCGCCGTGACTGAACCAAACCCACCATTGATCCCCACATTCGCCTGCCGACTGAACACACCCGTGGTGCCGCCATTAGCGATCGCGCCGTTGGCCGAACTGAAGCCACCCTCAAGCCGGAAGTGCGCATGCATGCCACCGCCCAGATCTTCAGTACCTCTGACGCCCCACACCGACGGCGCCCAGTTACCTTCGCCAAAGCTGTTACGGTGATCCGACGTTGTACCAATGCCGCTGGCGGTGACTAGTGAAGCATCCACATTGCCATACAGGGTCACCCCCGATTGCGCCAAAGCGGAGCCACAGGTCATCGTTGCAACAACAGTCGTTGCAAGCAGTGTTTTGTTCATCGCAAATTCTCCAGTGGTTGACAGGAATCTGATCAGTCTGGCGAGGTCTGGTTTTGCGAGGGG
>JBIIEY010000295.1:0-3150 GCA_044237595.1 Burkholderiaceae bacterium
CTCGGCTAGTATTGCACAGAAAGCGATGTCGCTGATGGTCACAATCCGCGATGCGATTGTCTTCACGGTGAACCCACCCGCGATTCGCGAGCTCGGTAATGCGACTGGCTTCTCTCTGCGTCTTCAGGACCGTGCAGGGTTGGGTCATGACGCGCTGCTGGCGGCACGTAACCAATTGCTAGGTATGATGGCGCAAAGCAAAGTCATCAAGAGTGCGCGCCCCGAAGGCATGGAAGATTCGCCACAGTTGCGGCTGGAAATCGATCGCGACAAGGCGAATGCAATGGGCGTATCGCTCAGTGATATCAATACCACTCTGTCGGCCACCTTTGGCACCACGTACGTCAATGATTTTCCAAATCAAGGTCGGCAGCAGCGCGTGATTCTCCAGGCTGAACCAGACAAGCGCCTCATGCCCGAGGATATCGACAAACTCCACGCGCGCAATGCTCAGGGTGCGATGGTGCCTTTTTCCGCGTTTACGCAAAGCCGCTGGATTACGGGTCCCGTGCAGCTGGTGCGCTTCAATGGCTACCCTGCGATGAAAGTACAGGGTGATGCCGCGCCCGGTGCGTCTTCGGGCGATGCGCTGGCCGAGGTGGAACGATTGGTGTCGCAACTGCCTGCAGGTGTGGGCTTTGAATGGGCAGGTCAGTCGTTCGAAGAAAAAGCGGCGGGCTCGACGGCAACACTATTGTTTGCCTTGTCCCTGTTAGCCGTGTTCCTGGTACTCGCCGCCCTCTATGAAAGCACCGCGATTCCGCTGGCGGTGCTGCTGGTCGTTCCGCTGGGCGTGTTGGGTGCCGTCGCCTTTACGGTCTGGCGCGATATGCCTAACGATGTTTACTTCAAGGTGGGCTTGATTGCGATTATTGGCCTGTCAGCGAAAAACGCGATTCTGATTATTGAATTCGCCAAAGACCTGCAGGCTGATGGCATGGATCTGGTCGAGGCGACACTGACAGCCGTGAAGCTGCGCTTCCGGCCTATCATCATGACCTCGCTGGCCTTCATCCTTGGTGTGCTGCCGCTGGTATTGGCGACCGGTGCAGGATCAGCCAGCCAGCGCGCGATCGGTACCGGTGTCATGGGTGGCATGATCACCGCGACCGTACTGGCTGTATTTTTTGTGCCGGTATTTTTTGTTGTGGTTCGTCGCATCTTCAAGGGCAATGAAAGACAGCGTAAATTGTATGCAGCGCACATGCATCAGGAAGAAGAAAAATCATGAGTATAAAAAAACTTTCGATGCTGCTGCTGACAGGTACTATCGGCCTGTCGGCTTGCCAGATTCTGCCCGAGTTCAACAAACCTGCAGCGCCGATACCGGAAAAATTTCCGGTTGCAGTTGTGCCCGAGCCGGCTACGGTACCCGTAGCTGACATCGGCTGGAGTGAGTTTTTTCTGAACCCTGAGCTCAAGCAAACCATTGCAGCAGCACTTGCCAATAACCGTGATCTGAAAACTGCTGCACTGCGTATTGACGAAGCGCGCGCTCTTTATAACATTCAGCGCAGCGACCAACTACCGGCAGTGAATGGCACGGCTGGCACCTCTGGTTCCCGCCAGCTGTTCGCGGGCACTATGCGTAACACCTCCTCTTATCAGGTTGGCGTTGGCATGACTGCCTTCGAGCTTGATTTTTTTGGTCGAGTAAAAAATCTCTCCGAAGCTGCGCTGGCCCAATTCTTCGCAACCGAAGAGGCACAACGCGCAATGCAAGTCTCGCTGGTCGGCGAGGTCGCCAAAGCCTGGTTGACCGAGCGCGGCCTGACCGAACAGATCGCGCTGGCCGAGCGCACGTTCAAGGCACGCTCAACGTCATATGACCTGGTCAAAAAGCGTTTTGATGCGGGGATTACGAATGCACTGGAATTACGGCAAAGCGAAACGCTGGTGCAAACGGCGCGAACCGCCGTACTTGCGCTCAAACGCCAACATGCACTGAGCGTCAACGCGCTGGCGCTGCTGGTCGGCACCAATACCCCATCGTCTGTGCAAAGTGCGAATCTTTCATCACAGCCCGTCACCGCTGATATCGGTGCTGGCTTGTCCTCTGAATTACTGACCTATCGACCGGATATTCGTGCTGCAGAACAGCGACTGCGCGCGACGCAAGCCAATATCGCCGCTGCTCGCGCGGCGTTCTTTCCGCGCATATCGTTGACTGCCGGCGCAGGTCTGGCCAGTACCGAACTGGGCGATCTGTTTCAAAGTAATTCCGGCACTTGGATCTTTTCGCCGCAACTGGTACTGCCCATCTTTGATGGCGGTCGCAACAAAGCCAATCTGACTCTGGCCGAAGTACGCACCGATATCGCAATCGCCAGCTATGAAAAAACCATTCAGATCGCTTTCCGTGAAGTTGCCGATGCCTTGTCGGCCCGCGCGTCGCTATCAGATGAAATCGCAGCGCAGGAAGCCGTGCGCGCCTCGCAGGCAGCACGACTTGAACTTGCACAAGCACGCTACAAAAACGGGATTGCGAGTTATCTGGATGTGCTTGATGCAGAGCGTGAGCTGTTTGCTGCCGAACAGCAGCTGCTGCAGACCAAACTACTGAAGATCACCAATACGGTGGATTTATACCGGTCGCTGGGGGGTGGGTTGAATGAGGTGAGTCAGCAAGCGCAGAAGTAAGGCTTGTAATGACGTAGCTTGTTAAGATCAGGATGCTATTTGCTACCTATTGAGAAATAAAAATCTCAACGCCTCTGGATCCCGGCTTGCGCCGGGATGGCATTTTTAGATTGATTGGCCTCAAAATCTTCATGCCGGCGCAAGGTGCAGCGGGGGTTGTTTGCAGCATGCTGCATGCCCGCGCAACGGCACTGGCTTGCAAGGGGGGATCCAGTGTCTTTCGTTGTCTATCAGCGCACTTTGATAATATACGGGCTCACTTAGGAGATCCGTCATGTTGGTGTCAGTAAGCGTATTGAAAGCCAACCTGTCTCATTTGCTCGCTCGTGCGCAGGACGGTGAAGTAATTGAGGTGACCTTTGACGGGAAATGCATCGCCAGAATCATTGGTATTCCCGCCGGTCACCATCATCGGGAGTGTCTGAATTTTTGTGTTCGAGGCGCGGATAGACTTGTCCACGGCACCGCTCGCCGCCGCTTATATCGGGCCAGAGCGTGCGGCGCGGTGGG
>JBIIEY010000035.1:0-10802 GCA_044237595.1 Burkholderiaceae bacterium
GACTGGGATCACCAGTCGGATGCGCAAATGCATCAACACCATCGTTGGTCGCAGGCCACCACGATCTTGCAAGTCGCCATTGCACTAGCAGCGATTGCGCTGCTGACGCGCAGGGACTGGATGGAATACGCGATGTTCGGGCTGGCCAGTATCGGCCTGCTGCTGGGCGGGATGGCTTATCTGCATTTGTGACGGACACGCCATGAAACTCTCCTTTCTGGGTGCTGCCAGTACCGTTACCGGGTCGAAGTACCTTATCGAGCATGATGGTCAGCGCATTCTGGTGGATTGTGGACTGTTTCAGGGATATAAAAACCTCAGGCTGCTGAACTGGCAGCCGTTTCATTTTGATCCAGCATCATTGGACGCAGTGGTACTCACGCATGCACATCTGGATCACTCAGGCGCAATCCCGCTCCTGATTCGCAATGGATTTCGCGGCCCGATCTATGCGACGCCATCGACTATTGATTTGTGCAAGTTGCTCTTGCCCGATAGTGGGCATATTCAGGAGGGGGATGCCAATTTTGCGAACCGCCGTCAGTCATCTCGGCATCATCCTGCCTTGCCCTTGTATACCGAAGAAGACGCACTACATGCGCTGACCTTTTTCAAGCCGCTGCCCTTTGACGAGTCAATCAAGCTCGGGGGCCTGCGACTGCGACTTGCAGGTCATATCCTTGGTGCGAGCTCGGCAGAATTTCGAACGGACAAAGGTAGTCTGCTGTTTTCTGGTGATCTGGGTCGACCTGATGATTTACTGATGCGTGCACCAGTACCGATTGAGCACGGTGATACGCTGGTCATTGAATCAACCTACGGTGATCGAGTGCATGCCAACGAAAGTAGCGCGGATGCACTGGCTGACGTCATCACTCGCACTGCTGCGCGCGGCGGAAGTATTTTGGTGCCAGCTTTTGCAGTCGGTCGCGCTCAAAATTTGCTGTTCGAGATTTTTCAACTCAAGCAGGCGGGCCGCATTCCCGATATGCCGGTCTTTCTCGACAGTCCAATGGCGATTGAAAGCACCAGCATTTACCGGCGCCATCGCGATCAACACCGTCTGAGTGTTGCGCAATGCGAAGGTATGGCCAAGGTGGCGCGCATTAGTCGTACCGCTGATGATTCACGCGCCATAGGCCAGCTGAATTACCCGGTCATCATCATTTCAGCCAGCGGCATGGCGACGGGTGGTAGGGTACTCCACCATCTGGTTCATATGGCACCGGACCATCGAAACAGTATTGTTTTCGCTGGCTATCAGGCAGGCGGCACGCGTGGAGCAAAGCTGGTCGATGGCGCGCGGTCTGTAAGGATTTTTGGCGAGGACATCACCGTCAATGCCCAGGTCGTTTCATTACCATCCATGTCGGCCCATGCAGATGCCACTCAGATCCTGGACTGGCTCAAGACACTCAAGAAGCCACCGCGACAGGTATTCATCACTCACGGCGAGGCGGAGGCGGCCGATGCGCTGCGCTGGCGTATCGAGCATGAGTTGGGATGGTCAGCGAGTGTTCCCCTGATGGGACAGCATGCGCTGATTGACGCTTTTTGAGTTTTTTCCCGAAACTGTTTTGGCTATTCAGTGATTTTCTGACTACGTGGATGGCCGTTGTGGTGACTATTCGCTGAAGAAAGTCATCAGTCGTCGCGCCAGTTCTTCCGGCTGCTCTTCCGGCACGAAATGTCCGCAGTTCGCTATCATGCCGCCGCGTACATCGAGTGCGACTCTTTGCATGGATTCGAGTACCTCCATGCGACGTCCCCAGCTCTCTGCGCCACCCAGTGCCAGCACCGGCATGGGGAGTTTGAAGCGCGCAATCATTGCCTCATTGTCGGCAATGTCCTGCGGTACCGCACGGTAGTAGGCAAACCCTGCCGCCAGCGATTCAGGATTGCGATAGCAGCGTAAAAATTCTTCAATCACGGTATCCGTCATCACTTCGGCGCGATGCGCAAAGGTGCGATAAAACCAGCCCAGATAAACCGCTTCACGCCCGGTGACCAGTGCCTCAGGCAATGTCGGCGTACGATTGAATGCATGATGCCAGCGCTTGCCACCCTGACTGATGTCAGGTCCGCCATCCCCCGGAATGGTGACATCAATAATGGCGAGTTTTTTTACTGCATCCGGATGATGCGCTGCCAGCGCATAGGCGGTTGGACCGCCCCAGTCATGACCGACGAGATAAAAGTTTTCAAGTTTCAGATCGTGATACACCAGCTCCCACACGTCATTAGCAATGGTTTTTTTATCGTAACCACCGGCGGTACAGGAAGTATCACCAAGGCCGCGCAGATCTGGTGCGATCACGCGATAGTGCGGCGAAAGCTTGTCGATAATGTGGCGCCACTCGTACCAGGTTTGCGGCCAGCCATGCAACAGCACCACCGGATCGCCTTCGCCGGCAGCCACATAGTGCATCCGTACTTCGGATAAGTCAGCGTAATGGTGGGTTAGGCTATTCATGCCTGATGCACTCATCGTTTCACCGTCATGGGAAAGTCTTGCAGCAATTTCTGACAGAGTGCCTCCTTGCCCATTTTTCTGCTCAGTCCATCGAAGGTCGAATCGCCCATGAGGAATAGTTTTTTCGAGGCTTCCTTGCCCTTTTTTTCCATGCAGATCTGAGAATCTTGCTGGAAGCGAAAGCCGTAGTAGGAGAAGGGACAGGACTTTTTTGCCTTGGTCAGCAGGCCATCCATTTTGATCTGATCATCACAGTGATCGGCGCGGGCTGCAGGAAATACCACCAGCAAAGTCCAGAGGAGGGCGATTTTCTTCATGATCGTCGAGCGAGGTTCTGATATTTATTTTTTCAGAAGAACCAGATGTTGCCACGGCAGAGAGGGCACGGTTCTGACCCACTGCAGCCCCAGCAGCGAGGCTTCTTTTTTAATCTGTGCTTCGCTCATTTTATGCTGAGACTTGATCGGTACGCTGGCATCCTCTGCGCGGAATTCTACCAAAGCGATCTGTCCCCCACTTTTGAGTGCGCGGCTGATGCAGCTCATGGTTTCGATGGGATAGAGCAGCTCATGATAAACATCGACAAAAATTGCAAGATCAATACTCTCTGGCGCCAGCTTGCAATCTGTTTCGGTCGCGAGCACGGTGTCGATATTGGGTATTTTTGATTCTGTAATCTGTTTTTTGAGTAGCGTGATCATCTCGGGCTGCACATCGACCGCGATTACGCGACCGCCGGGCGCAAGACGCGGCGCGATTTTTCGACTGTAGTAGCCGCTGCCCGCGCCGATATCAGCGACAACCATGCCCGGCCGTATCGGGAGCAAAGGCAGTAGCAGATCCGGTCTTTCTTCTGTGCTGCGCTCGGCGCGTTCCAGCCAGGCAGCGCCATGCCAGCTCATTACTTGCGCAATTTCCCGACCTGCAAAGGTTTTGCCTGTGCCACCGGGGGTGGCCGTGGTTTTGCCGTAGGCAAGCGTGCTGTCCGCAGCCGTGCAGATGCTTGATCCGAGGAGGGTAATTGCGATAGCGAGGCTACTGAAACAGCGTTGGTAGTGTTTGTGCATGACCGATAATTTTTTCTGCGCTGTCGCATTGGCACGCGCTTACTGGCGCATGGGTTTACTCTTTATTGCGGAAATTTTCTTTGCATTCCTCAGCCAGTTTGCGGAATTGGCGATCGTTTTTGCTCGATCGTGACGCCTGCAGCATGCAGTCATCATAGTTCTTGGGTCCGCTGTCACAGGCTGTCAGGACTGCGGCAGCAACGATGGCAAGAAATGCATCACGGAGTGTGGCACACATAAATTCACCTTGTCATTAGTGCCTGTTTGATTAACGTGTTTTAAGCCTCTCAATAGGCGACTTGGCAGTCGCAATTGTAATAGGAAATTTGGTGCGGTTGAATTGCTCCAAGGGGCATACTTATCGCTGTCTGTTCGGATGTTCTTACTAAGGAAGTGCTGGTTAAACAAAGTCGGAAAATTTTTCAGCTAAATCTGTCGCGACAACGCCTTGATTTTCCCTGAACCTCGCATCGTATAGTTACGCTGGTCTGCCATAAAACGAGGATTTATTCAGCACCCCTAACTCGCGAAAGGATTCAGGCATTGAACCCCCGTGCCTTCGAAATCTGCCGTGTTTCGGGTGACCACTGCCAAGCCGTATACGAGCGCCGTGGCAGCGATCTGCTTGTCGAGCGGATTTTGGGGGTGCGGTGCACGCAGCCGGCCCCAGACCTGCGCAATATCCGTGTCAAATTCTAGTATTTTTTGCTTGTAATTCAGTAGGAGCATGTTGAGCCACCCCTCCAACAAAAGCGCCTGATGGAGATCCCCTATATGGCGGATCAGTTCTACGCCTCGCCTGAGTTCACCAATCGTCACTGATGACAAGTAAGACTGATTATCAGGACCGGATTGTTCAAAAAAAGAAATAACTCCGGGATTCGCTCGCCCCTTTTTGCGTATCTCGCTGATGACGTTCGTATCAATCAAATACATGAGCACGTCCGCTATCCTGAACTCGCTCAAAGTCGGCATCAATGCCCACATCAGGAATACTCGCCAATGCCTCGGCGAGGCTGCGTCTTTTAGGGCGCGCGAGCGCATCGAAAAGAATCTGTCGGTGCTCTGCCTCGGCACTCACGCCATGTGCGCCGGCCCTCTCTTTCAGCATAGCGACCAGAGCTTCATCCACGCCCCTTACCAGTAAATTTGCCATGATTTTCCTCCGGCCTAACAAATGATATCAATGATATCTTCTTGGAGAAATGATGGCAACTTCGGAGCCGGGGGATGGTAAGTGAGCCTCTCTTTGGCGGCGAACCAAGGGAATTTTGATAGCCGGGCGCCGGATTACTGTTTCATGGATGCTGACTCTGATGCAGGTGGCTGCTCGCGGTCTTCCGGCTGCAGTCCATAGGGCTTGACCAGAGGCCAGATATGGGGCGGTGCCATCGTGCGCAAGCGGGCGGGTTGCTCGCGGCGCAAGTGAATCACAGTTTCGATCGCCTTCATTTCCACCCGGGCGCGGGCAAATTCCAGTCCCCGAGGGCCGATGCGCGGCATCAGCCAGCCTACGATGGGTCGCAGCCAGTTCGGCATTTTGCGCAGCGGCAGTCCACCGGCGGCGCGCAGGGTGTTTTGCATGAATCCACGCACGGGGCCTTGTCGTTTGCCAGCGGTTTGCGGCGCTTCCAGACTAACCTCGTCCTTGAGTAGTTCCAGAATCTCTTCGCCACGCTCATTACGCACGATCAGCCATTGCTGTCCTTGTCCGCCCATATAGCCCACGGTGATATCGGAGAGTGCGTTGGTGTAATCAACGCAGGTGCGGCAGGTCAGCGGGAAAAAATCTGGCGGCAGATCGGACAGCGGTAGCTGAAGAAAAGGAATGGTGCGGGAGCGGCCATCGTCGTAGCGCAGCTCGACATGGTAGTCCGCTCTGAACTCCAGGTAAGTGATGCGAGAGGGGTCGTCCTCCAGTCGCGCCAGGAAAGCATGAAAATTTTCCGTGCTGGTGTTGTCCGAGCAGGGTGTGCCGATGACGTAGATTTTTTCAAAACCCAGCTCGCGCTCCAGTGCACGCAGCGCATAGACCTGACAGGGAATGCCAATTACCGCCAGCCGACGTATCCCCTGCGCAGCGGCGGGCTCCAGCAACGAGAGCAATGGCGCATAGCCCATGCGCATGCCACGGCATTGCTTCATATCGCTTGCGCGAGTGACCAGCACCGGGACTGGCCGCCACCGATCATCCTGATCGCCGCTCATCGCGAGCACCGCATCGACCTTGCCACTTTCCAGCAGTCGCTCGCCTAGGCGGGTGGTGATGCCAGTCCACTGTGCGCCTGCGAGCGGCGTTTTGAGCGAGGCGCGCCACATGCGGCGGAAGGAGCCGAAATGCAATTCATCGACACGCCCGGCGTCGCGCTTGCGTCCATGCACTTGCTGTTCGAGCCCATCGTAGTCGGGGGCGATGAACTGACACGCACGGCCGCAGCGTTTCGGATCCGAACTGCGGGAAACACCGCAATCCGTACAGAGGCTGCGAAAGGGTGCTGTTGGCGGCGTTTCGGTGGACATGGGTAAGCGAGAAGAAAAGTTTCCAAAATTAAACGCCGCAGCCGCAAAGCTGTCCACAAGTTTCGTGGGTAAGTCTGTGGATGACGTGTATCAAGATACGCCAAGTGATTGATTTTTATTGAATTTTCTAGGGTGAGGGAAATCAAGGCAGGCAGTGGATTTCTTTTTCCAAAAGAAATACTTGCATGAAATATTAAGGGTCTGGTATTGTTGAACCTAAATGCGAATCATTCTCACTAACATTTATTAGGTCATTCAAGGGGTCCTGTTTTATGTTGCAGCCGTATTTTTCCTGCGCGATGCCAGCGTATCTAACGACCGGCAAGCGTATGGGTCTTGCCATGGCGCCCATTGCGGCAGCCGTTTGCGTCTTGTTACCCATGTCCGCCCAAGTTATCGCACAGGAAACTGCCGATCGGGAATTGCCACGGGTCGACGTCATTGGTGATTCGCTGAATGTTCTGAAGCTACCCGGATCAGCGACCGTCGTTGATTCTGCGACGCTGGAAGAGAGCCGGGTATTCAATGTGAACGAGGCATTGCGCAAGGTGCCCGGCGTGCATGTTCGTGATGAGGAGGGCGTGGGCCTCAGACCCAATATCGGCATTCGCGGTATGAACCCCACGCGTTCCACCAAGACGCTTCTGCTGGAAGATGGACTGCCGCTCTCGTTCGCGCCCTATGGCGACAATGCGAGCTACTACCACCCGCCTATCGATCGTTACGAGTCGATTGAAGTCAGCAAAGGCAGTCAGGTCATTCGCTTTGGTCCGCAGACGGCCGGTGGTCTCATCAACTACATTACGCCCGAACCGCAGCAGCAGTTAGGCGGTACGGTCGGCATTGCCGGTGGTACGCGTGGCTATCTGAATGGTCATGTGATGGTGACGGGTAATGGGGCGATTGCGGACATCTATCACAAGGAGTCCGATGGCGCACGCAACAACATGCACAGCCGGTTGGATGATGTGAATTTCAAGTGGGCGCGTTATCTGAATGATGACCACAAGCTGGTATTGCGGGCCACGCATTTCAGGGAATATTCACAATTGACTTATTCTGGACTGACACAGAATGAGTATCTGAATTTCGGTGCGCGTTACAACCCATTCAAGAATGATTTCTTCGATGCGAACCGAACCGGTTTGTCGGCGACGCACGAATGGAAAATTGATGGCAATTCAAAGCTGCTTACCAGTCTCTATGGCGCTTTCTTTGATCGCGACTGGTGGCGTCAGGCATCCGATACCGGTACCTCCCTAAATTGCGAGGCCGCACAGCGGAACACGGGCTCGATACAGTTGGGCGACACCGAGCTCAATAGCTGCAAGATGCAAGGTCGATTGCGTCAGTACACCACGGCGGGGATTGACTCCCGCATGCTCACCCGCCATCAGGCCTGGGGTCTGCAGCATGATCTGGAATACGGCGTCAAATTTCAGTATGAGAACCAGCGGCGCCGGCAAATCAACTACACGACTTACAGCAACTACATTCTTGATCAGGGTTCCACTACGGGCGAGAATCAGCGCCGTCAGACCGAAGCCATGTCGGCCTTTGTGTCTAACCGTGCGCAGCTGACCGAGCGGCTGGCGGTGACGCCCATCGTTCGAGTGGAAAACATTCGCAACAAGCGTACCTTCTATGCCGCTGACGACAATGGTACCAATGCCGACAGCGGTACTTTCGTTCGTTCATTTACCGAGTTCGTTCCCGGTGTTGGCTTGACCTACCAGCTCGATGATCGCAACACCCTCTACGGTGGCGTACATCGTGGCTTCAGCCCGCCGCGTGTGGAAGATTCGTTTACACAGCAGGGATTAAGCATTGATCTGAACGCGGAAAAAAGTATCAATGCGGAGCTTGGTCTGCGCTCCAAGCCTAACGAACACATTACTTTGGATGTGGCGTTTTTCAGGAATGATTTCAGCAATCTGATTGCAGTGGGCAGCATCGCTGGTGGCACCACCAATTATTCAGAGGGCAAGGCCTTGATGCAGGGTATTGAGGCTGCAGGTCAGTGGGACAGAATGACTCCGAAACTAGCTGGCAATCTGTTTACGCGACTGTCATTGACTTATCTGCCCACGGCTGAACAGTCCTCCACCTTTTACAGTCCCTCTGAAGTCAATAGCGGAGCTGCGGTGACAGGTTCAGGCGCCGGACAAAGACTGCCCTATGCGCCCGAGTATCTGATGACGTTCACGCTTGGCTATCGAGCGCCAGAGCGCTGGAATGCGCGCATGGAGTATGTGTATGTTGGGGAGCAATACACGGATTTCAGCAATACTGTTTCGGCGACAGCCGGTAGCAACGGGCAGACAGGTGTGATTGATGCGTACGGCATCTGGAATGTGGTGGCGAATTACACGCTGGGCAATGCGACTTTTTTCATATCAGGGAAAAATCTCGCCGATAAAACCTACATCGTCGATCGCACGCGCGGTATTCAGGTAGGCATGCCACGCACCGTTCAAGTGGGGATGAAGTACGCGTTTTAATGTTTTGAAGAGCTGTTACTGAGCCACACCCGCTGCTGCGTCCGGTTTGATCTCCTCTTTCCTGATTCAGCAGCGGGTATTTTTTTGACGTTCAGTGGGCGTTGTCTGGGAAGCAGTAGGTCGGCATCTCGCAATCCGCACACGCGCACTGGTGGCGCACAAACGCCATGCACTTGCCCGGCCCGCGGGTTTCTATCATGCCCTGCGTGATCGGATTGGATGGGTTGTTGCATTCGGCTTTGAGCCGCAATTCAAGTGCGGCTTTTTGATCTGCACTCAGCTTGCCGGTGCGGGCGGCATGAATGAACTCCATTCTCCCGCCGTTCTCTATGGCCATTGGCGGGTTCTCCGCAGCGGCACTCAGGCACATAAATAAAGCGAGGGTCAGTGTCAGTATTTTTTGCATCCATCACTCCAGAATGTCCGACCAGATGGTGCGGGCCCAATGGTTCGCATAACTGCCTTCCCGTTCAGTCGGACCTGCACTCACGCCGCCGGAACCGGCAACGACTTTAAAGGTGCGTTCCGTGGTTACATATTCATGCACGCTGGCCACATGAACCACGTGCTTGTCATCGATGAAGCTGTAGCAGGTATTGGTGAGCATGGGCTGCGGGTTGGGATCCATGCCCCCCAGTTGCGCGACAATCGCGGCCGCGGCCACCTTGGCATGATTGTTGGCCATGTGGCCGCTCTTGGGCATGAGCTGTGCGACCTGAATCGAATCGCCGATCACGAACACATCCTTTGCGACTGCTGATTCGAAGGTCTGGTAGTTCACGCCGCACCAGCGGTTGTTGGCCATGTTCGCCAATCCTGTGCGCTGGGCAATTACGCCGGCACGCATGGCGGGTAATGCATTGATGACGTCGGCTTTGACATCACCCTGCACATCGAATTTGATCAGACCGTCCTTGGGCGACACCGCAATCGCCTTGTGCTGGTTGCGGTACTCGATGATGTCCTTGTACTGCTCAGCCCAGGCTTTTTTGAACAGGCCGGGTTTCGAGACCACGTCCTGATTTGCATCCAGCACCAGCACTTTGCTTTTGGGTTTGAATTTGCTGAAGTACCACGCCACCTGACAGGCGCGCTCATAGGGGCCCGGTGGGCAGCGGAAGGGCGCTTCGGGAATCGTGATTGCATACACACCGCCATCCGGCATTGCTTCCAGTTGCCTGCGCAGCGTCAGCGTCTCGAGACCAGCTTTCCAGGCCTGCACAATCTGTCCAGAGGCATAGGCATCGGAAAGGCCATCAATGCTCGTCATGTTGAGATCAATACCGGGCGAGACCACTAACTTGTCGTACGACAGTGTGTTGCCACTGGCTAGTGCGACTGTGCGGGCGGTGGTATCGATAGCCGTGGCAAAGTCTTGCGCAATCGTGATGCCGTGATTTTTTGTCAGCGTGGCATAAGGCCGGCTGATATCGGCGATCTTGCGACTGCCGCCAATGACGAGATTGGACAAGGGGCAGGAGATGAATTCTTTGTTGGGTTCGACCAGAGTGACATCGATTTGCCCGTCCGAGAGCATGCGGATATATTTGGCAGCTGTGGCGCCGCCGTAGCCACCGCCAATTACAACGACTTTGGCGCCGCGCATCGCGCGCGCCGGTAAGCTGCTGCCGACCAGTGCCAGCGCAGCACCAGCCTGCAAGAATGATCTGCGATCCATCATGCGCCCCTCAAGGTTTTTGACTGGCGAAATAATCCGCCATTTGTTTGACTTGTTCGTCGGTATAGCCTTTTGCGATCTGGTGCATGATCGTCGCCTCACGGGTTCCGGTTTTGAAGGCTTGCATCTGTTCGATGATGTACGCGCTGGGTCGACCCGCGAGTCCGGGCACGCTGGGATCCTTCAGGCTTTTGCCCTGAGTGCCGTGGCAGTTGGCACAGGTGGCCGCAAGACTTTGCGTGTAGAGGATCTGGGCGTCCGCGGCATTTGCGCCGCCGCTGGTCATAATGAGGTAGAAGCCGAACACCAGGCTGGTCCGGAAAATCTTGATAGGCATCTGCTGTCTCCTGCAGTCCGCGTGCTGCGCGCTTGTTTTAAAGTTTGTTGAGGCGTTGATGCGCTCGCTCGTCCCGATTGATTGTACCCGTAAAAATTTGCGCTGCTATACTCGAGCGCTGAAATCTTGGGGGTGTTGTGCACTCGTTCAGGCACGAATGGGTGAATGGCATTCTCGAGGCACTCTTGCTGGCTTTCCGGAGACGTCCCCGATGAAGAAAATGCTG
>JBIIEY010000296.1:0-3140 GCA_044237595.1 Burkholderiaceae bacterium
TGGCAGGCTAACGGCCGAGGAACGGTCATCCACCAAAATGATCTCATCGCACGCCGCTGCCAGTTCATAGCCTCCACCGGCGCAAGCGCCATTGACGGCCGCGAGAAATTTCAGCCCGCCATGCTGGCTGGAGTCTTCCAGACCATTGCGCGTCTCATTGGTGAATTTACAGAAATTCACCTTCCACGCGTGGGAGGATTTGCCGAGCATGAAGATGTTCGCGCCAGAACAAAAGATACGGTCTCGACCACCGGTGATCACGACGGTGCGCACGCTCGGATGCTCGAAACGAATGCGCTGTACGGCATCGTAGAGTTCGATATCGACGCCCAGATCATAAGAATTGAGCTTGAGCTTGTATCCCTCGCGCAGCCCGCCATCCTCATCGACTTTCATCGTCAGGGTGGCTATCGGACCACCTTGCGCATCGATTTCCAGCGTCCAGTGCCGGTACTGGTCGGGAGAGGTCGCATAGTTAACGGTGAATGGTGAGGTCATGGCTGGCTTAGTTGCAATATTATGCACTTAATGTTTAGAAACGCACTATATTGCATTACAGGGGGTACGTCAATGTCGTCCCGTATCCCCTGACAATGAGGGAGATGCGGGCCATGCCCCGCTCAATTTCCATAAAGCCATCAAACTGCGTGGTCAGCGTCTTGCGGTCATTAGCTTTAGATCAAATTTGCAGGAATGACACTACGTAAAATTGCGTGAGTCAACGGCATCACCATGACATGAAGCTCACCCTCACTTACCACCAACTTTGATCGAGTCATTCATGAAACCAATCAGCCACTCCTGTTCAAAGACTTCGTCACCTCCATCAGTCAATGGCACTCACGATAACGCGCCTCCCAAGATGCCTATTATGAAAGAGAGGTCACACACTTACAGGACATTTTTAAATGACCTACCTGAACGAGTCACTATTGTCGAAGTGGGCGCACGGGATGGCTTGCAAAACGAAATAAAAACGGTGCCCAACAATGTCAAGATCGAATTAATCAATCGCTTTACCAAAGCCGGATTCGAAAAAATTGAAGTGGGATCTTTTGTTTCGCCCGATTGGGTACCACAAATGGCGGGTTCGGCTGAGGTACTGGCAGGAATTACTCACAAAGAAGGCGTGGAGTACTCCGTATTGGTACCCAATATGAAAGGATTTAAAGCCGCAATTGCAGGTGAATTTCTGCCCGAAAAAATGGTGATCTTCGGATCAGCTTCTGAAGTATTTTCCAAAAAGAATATAAATTGCTCAAAAGCCGAATCGATGGAGCGCTTCAGCGAGGTTGCACGAAAGACCAAGGAATACGGCATGCAGCTTCGCGGCACGGTCAGTTGTGCATTTGGCTTTTATGGAGATAAAGTCACGCTGGAAGACGTGACCGAAATTGTCGCAAATTTCCGCGAGCTTGACTGTGATGACATAAATATTGCCGACACCATAGGCGTGGCGACACCCAACCATGTGTACGAACTTCTGGATCACCTCAAGGATGAAGTTCCAGTCAATAAACTCTCCATGCATTTTCATGACACATATGGACAAGGAATCGGGAATATCTGCGCCAGCCTTCAAGCTGGCATAACGACTTTCGATTCTTCAGTCGCTGGTCTCGGAGGCTGCCCCTATGCCAAAGGCGCTACCGGCAATGTAGCGACGGAAGACGTGCTGTATCTGCTACACGAACTGGGTGTCAAGACAGGTGTTGATTTAAATGCAGTCGCTGATACGAGCCAGTTTATTCTGGATCAAATTGGCCGCAAATCGGGAAGCCGAGTTGGGGATGCCATCATTGCAAAGCGTGAACCGACGATTAAATCTGTACCGGCAAAACTCTAATCTCGGAATTCATGCAACAATTTGACGACCGGCTTCTGCATGAAACGTCGCGCACATTCCTCGGGCTTATACCCCATGCGATTGATGAGCTTTAAATTTGCGCCTGCATTCAGCAGCAACCTCACTGACGGAAGATTTCCTGCTTGCGCAGCGTGATGCAGTGCCGTGTCACCGTCCCTGTCTGCCACATTGATACCCACGCCATGAGAGATCAACAAACTTACCAGATACTCTCCATTCTTTTTGGTCGCTGCAAGCATCAATGGCTGGACGCCCTCATTGTTCGCCAAAGATAAATCGGCACCCGCTTCGATTAAAGCTCTGGCAGCTTTCAAGCTTCCCGAACGGATCGCCAGGTGCAGCGGCGTATCGCCATTTTTGTCCCTGATATTCAAATCTGCGCGCTTAGCCGCGAGCAAACCGATTGCCCTGCTGTTACCCATCTCTGCGGCGAAATGCAACGCAGATTTTTTTCCATAGCCAGTGACTGCGTTGATTTCCAAAAGAGGCGATTCCAACATTGCCTTAATGACTTCGTTATTTCTAAATCCAATCGCGATGTGAAGGAGATTGTATTTTTCATCCCCGAAGATAAACCACGTACTCGGATTTGCCCCTGCCTTAACCAGACGCCTGACTGCACCGACAGATCCCGCTGACACAGCAACGTGCAATGGCCTTTCACCTGCCTTATTTTTTGCATTGATATTTAGTTCAACATCCATGCAAAAATCAATCAGCTCCAGATCTTCCGTTTCTGCAGCGAGATGCAGTAGTGAATTTCCCTCGTCATCTACATCGCCCAAAGGCCAATCATGATCTGCCAGCACTGTCAATTTCTTGACGACATCCCTGCCGGACTCAACTACTTCAAAAATTGATTTCTCGTCGAGGTGTATCCAAATATCTTCGCCAAATTTCTCTATCGTTTTTTTAACGGCAGATACACTCCCGTGCGCCAATTTTTCTTCCAGAACCCGCGCCGCCTTCGTTGCCAATCCCTCTCGGGCAGCCTTAGTAACAACCATGGGCTGGGGGGTAGATTTGGTTGATGAGAAAGAGACCGTTTGGCTGGGCGTTTTGAATGATACTGTCGCTCCACTTATAGAAGCAGCATGCTCTGCGATTTTTTCAGGCGTCGGAAATGCGATCCGATTACGATGACAATGACCCAGTAGATCAATCACTGCCAGACAAGTAATCTGTCCATCGAGGACGTAGACACTTTTCTTGCCACCATAAGCAACATAGCTAAACCCATCATCGGCAACCAAATCCATACACCGCTTTGCTC
>JBIIEY010000297.1:0-3114 GCA_044237595.1 Burkholderiaceae bacterium
TGTATAAGTAACCCGAGAACGAATAGCATCAAGCTGAACAACAAGCTTGCAGGTTCGGGACGGACCGTCGCAAAGGGAATGAAGGCCATACGCGGACTCAAAAGATCGCGCCGGTGACGCGAAACAGCCAGAACAGCAAAGGCACCAGCAAGGCAGTGGCGACGCCATTGAGCGCCATGGCCAGCGCTGAAAATGCACCCGCGGTCTCACTGTGCTGCAAGGCGCGCCAGACACCGATCGCATGCGCGGTGAGCCCGAGCGAAAATCCTCGCACGGCCGGATCACTGACGCCAATAAAATTGAGCAGCGGTCGCGCCATCATAGTACCGACAATGCCGGTAATGGCGACTGCAACGGCCGCCAGAGGAACGACACCATCGAGCCGATCAGCCAATGCCATTGCGATTGGCATGGTGGCTGATTTCGGTGCCAGAGAAATCAGGGTCGCGGTCGAACTACCCAGCAGCCACCCCACGAGTACCGCTGAGGTAATCGCCGCCGTCGACCCCACGAGCAACGCAACCGTGACGGGAAACCAGATTTGTCGCAGACGCGCTATTTGTTTGTAGAGTGGTACGGCGAGCGCCACGATGACGGGGCCGACAAAGAAATGAACAAAACGAGTCGCCTCGAAATAGACGGGATAGGTGGTGTCTGTGAGCTTCAGTATCGTGACGGTGACGGTAACGCCGGTCAACACGGGAATGAGAAGCATGTTTTTTCCACTGCGCAGAAACAGCCACACCGCGGCAAGGTAGACCAGCAAGCTCAGAGTGATCCATGGCAGCGGCGATTGCCCGAGCAAATGAAAAACCGACGATAGGCTCTGCATCACTCGTCCATCCCTGTGCCGTGCTGCGCGATCTTTTGCGGCACCTTCGATGGTCGCTTCAACATCCATTGCAGCGTCAGTGCCGTGACGACCAGGCTGACGGCTGAACCGATAACGCAGGCGGCAATAAACGCCAGCCCTTCATTAACCACTCGCTCGAAATGCATCATCACCCCCGTCACCAGGGGAATGAAAAACAGCATCATGTGCGAAAACAGTTTATCTGCAGTGCGGTCCAATGCTTCGGGTATCTGGCCCTTAAGGAGCAGCGCGAAAAACAGGAGTCCCATGCCCGCCAAGGGGCCGGGAATTGGCAGATGGGTCAATTGAACGATGAACTCGCCAATCAGCTGAAATACAAACAGTGCTGCGAAAGCGTAGATCATGTGGGGATGCGCTCAGTCCGAAACAAAAGACCGACATTATATCGGCGCACCTCTTGGCATGTGGCGCTGTATCAGCGTAACCCAATCTTGGGTTCGCTAATTCACTAATTCACTAACCGCGACCGTGCAGATTTGAGATTTATAGTGACTGCACAAACGCAATCAAATCCTCACGCTCGCGCTTGGACAGTTTTGCAAAAACATCCCGCGACACACTCGCCTCGCCGCCGTGCCATACAATCGCTTCAAGCACATTGCGTGCACGACCGTCATGCAGGAAGCTGGTGCTGCCATTGACTTGTTTGGACAAGCCTATGCCCCACAAAGGTGGTGTACGCCAGTCAGTGCCGGTGGCGCGGAAATCGGGACGGCCGTCGGCAAGCCCGGGCCCCATATCATGCAAAAGCAAATCGGTGTAGGGGCGGATGGTACGGTCTGCAAGCGCAGGCAGCGCATCAAACTTGCCAGTCCTGAGTTCGGGCACATGACATTGCGAACACTTCGCGGAGTCAAAGAGCTTTTCACCGCGCTTGACGGCCGGCTTGTCGCGATCGCGCGGTGCCGGTGCATCCAGAGACAAGGTCCAGAATGTTACCGGCTCCCACAGTTCATGACGCAGCTCAGCTTTACCGCTGAATTTTTCAGCCAGACATTCCTTTTGTACCGGCGGACAGTTCTGCTCGAGATAGAGCGGCGAGGTGATACCTATGTCTGCAAGAAATGCATTCGCGATCTGCTGTTTGATGCTGGGCTGATTCGCTTTCCAGCCGAAACGCCCTATCGACGTTTTGTCATTGATATCATCGCGCACGTAATTCGGCCGGCCATTGAGCCCCTGCGATTTTTGCAGTTCGGCCAGCGCCAGAATATCGCTCTCGCTCACTGCCTCCAGATAACCCAAGCCGAAAATGGGCTGAGAATTCCGCAGCGACATCATCACGCCTTGGCTCAAGGGTCCGAAATTAAGGTGCTTTATCTCGACCACGGGCTTGCGCAGCTCCACGGTCGAACCATCAGCAAAACGAAAACTTTGCTTCTCCCAGCGCACGTGGACTTCGCCTTCGCCAGCTCTGGCCGACTTGTCCTTGCGCTGCACGGTATCAAAGGACTGAATCTGCAAGCCGTAATGAGGATCCGGATTGGGTGAGCCATGAGGTCCCTCTCCCGGAATCGATATTCTCAGAGATTGCATGAACACCGGACCACCATCAGCATCCAGCGCCTTGCCTCGCCCGGCCTGCACGTGACAGGACACACACGAAGTCGCAAGAAAGCTCGGCCCAAGTCCCCATTCACCGCCACCGGGGCCTGGACGAGACAAATCCCACCACTGAGAAATCACATCATTGGGTACGGCCAGCCAGAAGGTATTGAAGACTTTCTCTCCCTCGCGAAAGCGCTTCTTCTGTTCGACTTCCAATCCCGGCACGGGCTGCAGATAAGAGGCATGAACGACAACCGCTTCACGCGAAGCGGGCACGTTTTCGGTGATTGCCGAGCTTTGTACGGCGCACAGCGATACCAGGAGCAGACAATTGACGATATTTTTCATTATTGTTATCCCACACACCAACCTGATACAGGCGGATAGCCCGACCGCATTGCTGGAAGCGATTGTGGGGTCGGGGCGTCCGGCTACGGAACAGCACCAGCCATGACAGAGGCAAACTTATTGTAGCCGTCTTTGGTAAAGCACCCGATTTCAGTTGCGCTACCCACTGCACTATTCGGGACCACGCAAGGCTTGCCTGGATTTCAGTGATCTCGCATTTGAACAAATGCGAAAAATTCATCTGCCGGCAAGGCAGGACTGAACAAATACCCCTGATACAAAGAGCAGCCGTGAAGATGCAGGAAGTCTTTTTGAGATTCTGTCTCCAGACCTTCGGCAATGAC
>JBIIEY010000036.1:0-10708 GCA_044237595.1 Burkholderiaceae bacterium
CAGATATTTTTCTGCTTCAGTTAGCTCGTTGGCTTGTACCGACAGCAGGCCGAGCGCAAACAGTGCTGTCTGATCGTCTTTTTTCTGATCAATCAGCGTCTTGAATTCTTTTTTTGCCTCGGGGATTTTTGATTGCTCGTATAGCAAACGGGCATGGGCCAAACGGACTTCACGGGATTTCGGATTTTTTTGCAGGAATTCGCTCAGTATGCGAGCGGCTTCAGCTTTGTCTTCGATCTGGACAAGTACCAGGGTAGCGACTTCGGATTTCGGAAACTTCGCGACAGCCTCGCGTGCTTCGCGCAAGGCGCCGGCACGATCGCCCGCTACCATCGAGAATTGTGCAATCGCCAGACGGGCATCGACAGAGTCGCGATAAGGCTCCAGTAATTCACGCAGCAAAGCGGCAGCTTTCGTCTTGTCGGACATGCGGGAAAGATTGCGCTGCACTGTTGCGATCGCAGTTGGCAATTGGTCCGGTTTGCTGGCGGCCAGTTGCTGCGCCAGTGCCAGCTTGGCTTCATCCAGACGGTTGTTGTTGAGTTGCAGGCTCAGCAAAACCTGAAAGGCCTCGTCCGACCGTGGGGCCAACTCGCGCCACAGCTTGGCCCCTTTGAGCGCATCAGCCGAACTCGATGCTGCGATCGCCATCTCGGTCGCGCGCCGTGCCAGCCGTGGATCGCCGCTGGAGCGTGCCAGTGCCATCATTGCCAAGTGAGCGCCAGCTGCCTGACCCCGCTGGAATGCCAATTCTGCCGACAGATACTTGAGCATCAGATCTTCGGACAACGGGATCAGTGGCAAGCCATCAGCATTGGTGGGTGTATCGGGTGCCGCTTGCGCGACGCTGCCCGAGGCAAGCAATGCCGAGAGCGTTAAAATGGCTGCAAAATTTTTCAAGGCACGATCCTGTGGGTTGCCCGCGGGGGCTTGGTGTGGGATGTTGATTTTACGACGAAAGTAAAAACCGCCGCGTCGGCCCGAAACTGTGTTTTTGACAATCCCCCGCAAGGCTTGCCGGAACGGCGAGTCGTATGTAAAAAGGCAATAACGGCGATGCCAGAATTACCCGAAGTCGAAGTCACCCGCCGCGGCATCGCGCCTTTCCTCGAGGGCCGCCCTGTCACCGGCGTGGTTCAGCGTCGCAGTGGTTTGCGCTGGCCTTTTCCCGTAGGTCTCGACCAGCTGCTCACGGGCCAAGGTGTCGTAGCGACGGGCCGACGGGGCAAATATCTCCTGATTCACTTTTCGCATGGCACGCTGATCATCCATCTGGGCATGTCCGGTCATCTGCGCATTCTCCCGGCGGATCATCCACCGCAAAAACATGATCATTTCGATTTGCTGCTCGGCGAGCAACTCATGCGGCTGACCGATCCGCGCCGCTTCGGTGCAGTGCTTTGGCATTCTCAATCAGAGGGTGATATCGAGTCGCACATTTTGTTGCGTAGTCTGGGCGTCGAGCCGCTCACGTCGGACAATCTGGCCGTGCTGCTGCATCGTCAGACGCGTAATCGCAGCGCGGCGATCAAACAAGTGCTGTTAGCCGGCGATATCGTGGTCGGAGTTGGCAATATCTATGCGTGTGAAAGTCTTTTCGAGGCCGGCATTCATCCGAACATCGCAGCGCGACGCATCTCACTCGCGCGCTATGCAAAGCTCGCAATCGCTATTCGCCGCGTGCTCGCCGCTGCTATCGAACAAGGCGGCAGCTCCTTGCGCGACTTTATTGGTGCCGATGGTCAGTCAGGTTATTTTCAGCAAAACTATTTCGTTTACGACCGCGAAAGTGAACCTTGCCGTCACTGCGATACACCGGTGCGACGTATTGTCCAGGGTCAGCGCTCCACGTTCTACTGCGGACGCTGTCAGCGCTAGAGGATACGATTGTCATGAAACGTATCGTCAAAAAATCGCACTCGCAAGACAGCAGCTTTGCTGATGCACTGATCGATTGGCAAAAGCAGCACGGCCGCCATCAGTTGCCATGGCAAGGTACACGCGATGCCTATCGCATCTGGCTCTCTGAAATCATGCTGCAGCAAACGCAGGTCGCTACGGTGATTCCGTATTACGCACGTTTTCTTGAGCGTTTTCCTGATGTTGCGGCACTGGCGGCTGCGCCGACAGAAGAGGTGATGGCGCACTGGAGTGGTTTGGGTTATTACACTCGCGCGCGTAATCTGCATCGCTGTGCGCAGCACATTGTTGCGCAGCATGCAGGTAGTTTTCCGCCAGATCCTGAAACGCTTGCCTTGCTTCCCGGCATTGGCAAATCAACCGCTGCTGCGATTGCTGCCTTTGCCTATGGCGCGCGAGCGGCCATCTTGGATGGCAACGTCAAGCGGGTATTTTGCCGGGTATTCGGCATCGAAGGATTTCCCGGGCAAGTTGCGGTGGCGCGGGACTTGTGGCGTCGCGCCGAGGCACTGTTGCCGGCGCGGGAAATCGAAGCATACACACAAGGACTGATGGATCTTGGCGCAACGCTGTGCACGCGCACGCGACCCGCATGTCAGCGCTGTCCCATGCAATCCCGCTGTATTGCCCATGCATCAGGGCGCACCTCGGAACTGCCTGCGCGCAAAACCAAAAAACCGATACCGGAAAAATCCACCGTCATGCTGGTTGTCTTGCATGAGGGCGAAATACTGATGGAACAGCGTCCGCCTGAAGGCATCTGGGGAGGGTTATTGTCGCTGCCCGAACTCAATCGACTGTCGTTAGTAGATTCAGATGTCGATCTTCATGAACAGCTTGCGTTGGCTCTGTCATCGTTTGGTGATATCGACGATATTGCGATGCTCGGCAGTTTCGTTCATGGTTTCACGCATTACCGTCTATCTGTCATGCCTGTGCAGGTCAGGTTGCGACAGCGTCATGTGATGGTGGCGCAGTCGGACTATCAGTGGCGCGCGTTGGCACAAATCAGTGAGGCCGCATTGCCTTCACCGGTGCGCAAATTGCTTGCGACACTCAGTGGGGCGGTAGTCAGTTGAATCACATGGCTACTTACAGCACTCCGTTCTGCTGTAGATAGGCTTCCACACGCAGGATGCGCTCGCCGTCATCGGAGATTTCCAGCAGTGACTGCTTCTCGTCATGCTCGATGGGCAGCATTTCACACCAGCGGTTCGCGACCCATCCGGCATGGTCAAGCTGGTGTGGCTCAGGAAAGGGGCTGATGTAGTTATTACCGGCTTCGGCAGTCGCGCGCTCCAGCAGTTCGTCCATCACGACGCGCAGTACGCGGCTGCAGACTGCCAGTGCATTATCGGTTTGTTCGGTGAGAATTGTTTCATCGGAATGCAGCATCTCGGTACGCGCTTCAAGCAGCTGATTGTTTTGCAGTCGGGTCTCAAGGATGCGAAAGCGCGAGCCACCGCGCGTTTGCAACAGCAGTACACCCAGCTCGGGCATGTCCCACTCGACGATATGCGCCAGCGTTCCTACGGAATATGGTTCAGCGGCCCTGCCGACTTCGGCGCCACTGCGAATCGCCACCACGCCGAAGGGCGAGTCAGTTTTCATGCACGCGCGCACCATATCCACGTAGCGAGTTTCAAATACGCGCAAAGGCAGTGCACCTCCGGGAAACAGTACAGTTTTCAGAGGAAAAAGCGGTAACCAGGTCGTATCACTCATCGCGGAGTCATTGTGAGGTTTTACTGACCCAGCTCGCGGTGACGTACCAGCACGCGTGCCCGATCACGGAAATGCGCGGCCAGTTGTTCAACCATGAACACCGAACGGTGTTGACCACCCGTGCAGCCTATCGCCACCGTCAGATAGCTGCGATTGTCACGCTCGAAAGCGGGTAGCCATTTTTCGACGAAGGATTGAATATCCGTCATCAAGTGCATCGCATCCGGCTGCGCTTGCAGGAAATCGATCACAGGCTGATCACGCCCCGTCAGCGGGCGAAGCTGTTTGTCATAAAACGGATTGGGTACCACTCGCACATCGAACACCAGATCAGCATCAAGCGGTACGCCAAATTTGAAAGCAAAAGATTCAAACAGCAGTGACAAGGACTTGCCCTGATTCGTTTGCAGCAAATCACGTATCCATTGACGCAGCTGATTCGCCGACAGGCCCGAGGTATCGATCAGATGGCCTATGCCTTCGATACTCGAGAGCATTTCGCGCTCCTGTCGAATACATTCCATCAGTGTGGGCACGTCTGCTGGCTGACCATTGGGTGCAATACGATGCGAGAGCGGATGGCTGCGGCGCGTTTCTGAGAAGCGATTGATCAGCGACTCGGTTTTGGCAGTCAGAAAAATCACGTCGACATGATGCCCCTGCTCTTTGAGCCAGAGTACGTCAGCGGGCAAATCGGTCAGAGATGAGGCACTGCGTGCATCCACCGCAACGGCCAGATTTTGCGCGCCTTCGGTGATGCGAGTAGCCACCAGCGCCCGCAGCAGCGAAGGCGGCAGATTATCAACACAAAAGTATCCTGTGTCTTCGAGTGCGTTAAGCCCGACGGATTTACCCGAGCCCGAGATACCGGTAAGGAGAACGATGCGCATGGCAACATGATAGCGGCTTCGAGACCGCAAGGTTTGAAATGGTTTCGATCACCGTCCAGTGACGGGCAGGGCGCTTATTCGGACGCTTGCTCGCCGCCCATGGCTCGCTGCTGTCGATCCATGAACTCAGCCAGCGTGTCGATACCGCGCATCTGCAGAATGGTATTGCGTACAGCAGCTTCGAGCAGCACCGCGATATTGCGGCCCGCTTCCACCGGGATCACGACTTTACGTATCGGCAGACCAAGGACTTCCTGTGTTTGCTGATCGAGCGGTAGACGCTCATAGTTTTCTTCGAGTGTCTTGCGGCGCACCAGATGCACGATCAGTTTCAGGTGCATCTTGCGGCGCACCGCAGTCTCGCCAAAAATGGTTCGGATATCCAGCAGACCGAGGCCCCGTACTTCCAGCAGGTTTTGCAGCAGCGCCGGACAACGCCCTTCGATCATGTTCGGTGCAATGCGCGAGAATTCCACCGCATCATCGGCGATCAGGCCATGGTTGCGCGAAATAAGTTCCAGCCCCAATTCGCTTTTGCCCAGTCCGGATTCACCCGTGATCAGCACGCCCACGCCGAGCACATCCATGAACACACCATGCATGGTCACGCGTATCGCCAGTTTTTTCGAGAGGTAAACGCGCAGGTAGTCAATGACTTGCGCTGCTGGCAGTGAAGTTGTGAGCAGGGGAATATTTTTTTCGTTGCAGACGCTGATGATCTGCGGATGTGCCAGCAGTGATTGAGCGATGATAAAAGCCGGCGGTTCGCCAGCGACGAGCTCACGCGTTTGCGCAGTGCGGCTGTTATCGGAAATGCGTAGCAGGTAATCGACTTCCTGTTGTCCGAACACCTGTATACGACCGGGGTGAATCAGATTCAGGTGACCGACCTGATCGGCAGCCGAGGCGGCATCGCCGAAAATAAGACGATCTCTGCCATTCTGTCCTGCCAGCCAACTCAGTTTCAGCGCTCTGAGGTTGTCCTCGTACAGTTGCTGAATCGATAGAGGCGTATTGAGTGGCATTATCGAAGCGCTGGCCTCAGGCGACGTTGCGCTCGGCGGGCTGCCAGCTCACCAGTCGGGTGTGCAGGGATTTGGCATCTGCGTCCTCGCTCATTGCGCTTCTGAAATTTTTGTCGGAAAACATTTCGGCGATTTCCGAGAGGATTTCAAGATGCTGCTGGGTCACATTGTCCGGTATCAGCAGAAAGATCAGCAGCTTGACCGGCTCGCCATCCGGAGATTCGAACGGGATAGCTTCGGACAGTCGGACAAAAGCAGCCAGTGGCGCCTTCAGGCCGCGTATGCGCCCATGTGGTACGGCAACACCCTGACCAAGGCCAGTCGAGCCCAGTCGCTCGCGCGCAAAGAGGTTATCGGAAACGGTGGAGCGGGCGATCCCGCAGTTATTCTCGAAAATCAGGCCGGCCTGCTCGAATGCCCGCTTTTTGCTGGAGCATTCCAGGTCGAGGACGACATTAGTTTCCGGGAGAATCTGGCTGAAATGAGTCATGACACATCGCACTCTAAACAATCGCCCCGAATTATAGGTGACTTCCCGGCGCATCTGGGGTCGGTTTGCCAGCCCTCCCCTCTCTCAGAGGAAAGACGGGTCGCAAAGGCCGTTTCATTCATTCGGCGGCTGTCGCGACATCGGTGCTGAGCATTGCCCGGGCGCCAAATCTATACCTGACGGCGCGCCTTGGCAATCGCTTTTCGAAAAACCGTTGCTTTGCATGGCAAGGTCGACGTAAAGCCGATTTGGCTGCCTGCCCGATTGCGTGGCTGGTGCTTCATTGCCGTGCATTTCTTGCATTAAGTGGCATTTTTGATAGCGAAAAATTACTGCGCCATGGGTTGATATCAATGCCGCCCCGCCGGGTATAACGCGCCAGGACCATCAGCTTGGTGGGTTTGCATGTCGTTAGCACGTCCATGAAAATCCGCTCGACACAATGTTCGTGAAATTCCTGATGCTGGCGAAATCCGATCAGGTAGTTCAGCAAAGCCGCCTGATCTATCGCGGGACCCGTGTAGCGGATTTGCACACTCGCCCAGTCAGGCTGATTGGTGACGGGACAATTTGATTTGAGCAAATGCGATACCAGTGTTTCTTTAACCGGAGGAGCATCCGCATTCGCCTTGAGCAGTGCCGGATTGGGTTGATAGTCATTGACTTCAATATCCAGACGATCGAGTAGCAAACCCTCGAGCTCACCCATGAGCGTCTGACCGAATGATTCGCTGGTGCTGAGCAGGACCTGCACCGGTGCGCCGAAAGCTGCAGACAAATCTGCTTGCAGCAATGACCGCACCGCGTCCGCTCCGGCCACACGCAATTGATTCAGCGAGTTCATGTACAGCTTCATCGATTTTGATTCGACGATATTCGGCGAATCGGCCGGTACTTGTAGCGTCGCTATTCCCACCTGCGGCTTGCCGCGCTGGTTGAGCCAGGACATTTCATAAGCGTTCCAGATGTCCATGCCAAAAAATGGCAGCGTGCCAGTCATGCCTAACGTAGCGCGCTGCTCGGCGCGTGGTATTGGGAACAAGAGCCCCGGATCATAATCGTTGGGGTAGGAAGATGTTTGGCCCAGTGGCGGTCCTGCGGGTGGTTGCTTATTGCTCATGGATGCCTCTGTTTCTGGAATGATACGTGCCTGTCAATCGCACGCCGCCATCGTTCGGGTCTGCAGCTTACAAGAACAAACGATAGGCCGGATTGTCGCTTTCATCCCAGAAGCGATAACCCAGCGTTGCGAGGAAATCGCGAAAACGTTTCATCTCGGCTTTGGGCACTTGCAGGCCTACCAGCACGCGCCCAACATCGCCTCCCTGATTGCGGTAATGGAAGAGGCTGATATTCCAGTTCGGCGCCAGACTATCCAGAAAGCGCATTAGCGCGCCCGGACGCTCGGGAAATTCGAAGCGGTACATCAGTTCATTCTGCGCCAGCGTGCTCTTGCCGCCCACCAGATGGCGAATGTGCTGCTTGGCGAGTTCATCCTGTGTCAGGTCAATCGTCTTGAAGCCTTGCTTGCGAAATTGCTTGGAGATGCGTTCGGGCTCATCACGGTTGGCGACCTGCAGACCAACAAACACATGCGCTTCGCGTTCATCGCTGATTCGGTAATTGAATTCTGTGACCGCGCGTGGGCCGATTAGCTGACAAAAGCGACGGAAGCTGCCGCGCTCTTCCGGAATTGTGACGGCGAACACCGCTTCACGGGCTTCACCGACCTGAGCGCGCTCCGCAACAAAACCCAGCCGATCGAAATTCATGTTGGCGCCACAAGCAATCGCTACCAGTGTTTCATTGCGCAGCGGCTTTTTATTTTGCGCAAAACGATCGACATAAGCCTTCGCGCCTGCGATCGCTAAAGCCCCTGCCGGTTCGAGAATACTGCGCGTATCCGTGAACACATCCTTGATCGCGGCACACACGGCATCGGTATCAACGAGAATCATGTCATCGACATGCTCGCGTGCGAGGCGAAAGGTTTCTTCGCCCACTTGCTTGACTGCCGTGCCATCGGAAAACAAACCCACATCCTGCAGCAGCACACGGCGACCCGAGGCCAGTGAGCGCGTCATCGCATCCGAATCCGTGGTTTGCACGCCGATCACTTTCACTTCGGGCCGTACCGCCTTGATATAAGCAGCCACACCGCTGATCAGACCACCGCCACCGACGGCTACAAACACCGCATGAATCGGCCCCGGATGCTGACGCAGAATCTCCATGCCTATGGTGCCCTGACCGGCAATAACATCGGGATCATCGAAAGGGTGAACGAAACACAGCTTGTGCTTTTTTTCCAGCGTCAGTGCGTGTTGGTAAGCATCCGAATACGAATCGCCATGCAATACTACTTCGCCACCCCGCGCGCGCACGGCATCGATTTTTACCGCAGGTGTCGTGGTTGGCATCACGATCACTGCGCGACAGCCCAGCGTACTGGCAGACAGTGCCACGCCTTGCGCATGATTGCCTGCAGAAGCGCAAATCACGCCGCGTTTTAATTGAGCCGGTGGCAAATGGGCCATTTTGTTATACGCACCGCGCAGCTTGAAGCTGAACACGCTTTGCATGTCCTCACGCTTGAAATAAACCCGGTTGCCAGTGCGTTGCGACAGATTGGGCGCCAGTTCCAGCGGTGTTTCTATCGCCAGATCATAGACGCGCGATGTCAGGATTTTTTTGAGGTAGTCAGGTCGCATGATGACCTCATTATAATGGAGCCCCCTTTGTCTCAGAGTGCTGGATGAACGCAGTCATCGATTCCTTGCTGGCAGCGCTTGCACTTCCCTCGCTCAGTTTGCCCGCGCTATTCCTCATCAGCCTGCTATCGGCAACGCTTTTGCCCATGGGCTCCGAGCCCGCGTTGTTTGCCGTCGTAAAAGTGACGCCTGATTTGTTCTGGCCCGCGCTCATGGTGGCCACCTTGGGTAACACCATCGGTGGTGCTATCAGCTACGGGATGGGTTACGGCGCAAAAAATGCGCTGGCCAAGGAGAGAGAATCGCGCTGGTTTGGCTGGTTGCAGCGTTTTGGTCCCAAGACACTCCTGCTGTCATGGTTGCCCGTCATAGGTGATCCTTTGTGCACCTTGGCGGGCTGGCTGAAAATGCCGTTCTGGCCGAGTCTGATCTACATGGCGATGGGTAAATTTCTGCGCTATCTGACGGCCACCGCGCTTCTGATGTTGGTGCCAGATGGTGTCTGGCATCGCATACTGCCGTGGTTTTAGCAGGCTAGTACAAAAAGCCGCTTGCGTTGTTTTACCCTTGGCGGGGCGAGTGCCGACTTCAACAAAGAAAAATACGTAGCGACGTAAGCTCGAGAGCCAAACGGAACTGAAAAGCCACAGTCTTTCGAGGGATTACACTGCTCATTGTGCATCGCGGTAGGCTAGAATGCGTTTTTAGCATCAGCTCTGCTGTTTCCTCAGATGAACGCCCCCGCAAACATGCAAGTTTTGCTCTCCGACGCCCCGGAAAACACCGCACCGGCACGTCTGCGTGAAATACCCTACAACTACACTTCTTTCTCTGACCGCGAAATCGTCATTCGGCTGCTGGGCGAGAACGCATGGGAATTGCTCTCCGAATTGCGCAGTGCGCGTCAGACCGGTCGTTCAGCACGAATGCTCTACGAAGTACTGGGTGACATTTGGGTCGTGCGCCGCAATCCCTATTTGCAGGATGATTTGCTCGACAATCCCAAGCGTCGCGATTCACTGGTCGAAGCGCTGTACCATCGCTTGGGCGAAATCGATCGTCGCCGCATGGCCGACACTGAAGAGTCGGACAGTGCCGCCGCGCAGGTGCGCAGCAGGCATGTGGCCACACTGCTGCAAATGGCAAAAGAAGCCATTCGCGATTTTGCAGCCGAGTTCCGCCAGATGCAGGAATTGCGCCGCCGTGCATTGCGGGTGCTGGGTCGGCACACTGAAAAAGACAATATTCGTTTTGATGGGCTCTCGCGTGTCTCGCATGTGACGGATGCCACCGACTGGCGCATCGAGTATCCCTTCGTTGTTCTGACGCCCGATAGCGAAGAAGAAATCGCCGGCCTTGTCAAAGCTTGCATTGAACTCGGTCTGACCATCATTCCGCGCGGCGGTGGTACCGGATATACCGGCGGTGCCATACCGCTTACGCCCATTTCAGCCGTCATCAATACCGAAAAACTTGAAGCACTGGGTGATGTCGTCATCGAGCAGTTGCCTGGTGCGGCGCGCGAATGCGCCACCATTTTCTCCGGCGCGGGCGTTGTCACCCGCCGCGTTGCTGACGCCGCTGAAAAAGCTGGCTATGTCTTCGCGGTTGATCCCACTTCGGCCGACGCCTCTTGCATTGGCGGCAATGTCGCAATGAATGCCGGTGGCAAAAAAGCGGTGCTGTGGGGTACCGCGCTCGATAATCTTGCCAGCTGGCGCATGGTGGACCCGAATGGTGACTGGCTCGAAGTCACACGCCTTGATCACAACCTCGGCAAGATTCACGACGTTGCGCTGGCGCGATTCCGACTCGAGTGGACCCATCCGGTCGAACGCGGACGCGCACAGAAGAACAAAGCTCCCTTCAAGACCGAGATACTGGAAATCGATGGTCGCAAGTTTCGCAAAGAAGGTCTGGGCAAGGATGTCACCGACAAATTTCTCG
>JBIIEY010000037.1:0-10700 GCA_044237595.1 Burkholderiaceae bacterium
CCCTTTCTCACACCACGCGGCGTACTCAGCGATGCACTGAGTTCAGCTATCAAAGCCGAAACGGGTCTGGATACCGAGCTATCAACCACCGGCGGCACTTCGGATGGTCGTTTCATCGCGCAGATATGTCCGCAAGTGATCGAGTTCGGGCCCACCAACGCCAGTATTCACAAGATCGATGAACATGTGGCCATTGCGGAGATAGAGCCGCTGAAGAATATCTATCGGCGCACGCTGGAAAATTTACTCGGCTGATGGTGCGTCTTTTTATATCCAGCATCGCTCATAAAGTGAGGTCGCTCGGATAAGCTGTGTTTACACCACTTACCGCTAGCAATGGTGCTCCCTGCGGGACAATCCGGTATCCTTGCGGATTCCGAACCCAAATGCCCCCGTCGACTGGGGGTCAGTCGCAATGACCTTACCCTTTCACACCTTACGCGACTTGCTGCGCCACGCTATCACTCGCTTCAATACCGAAGGCCTGTTCTTTGGCCACGGCAGCAGCAATGCCTATGATGAAGCTGCCTATCTGTTGCTGCATGCACTGAAACTTCCGTTGGAAAAACTCGATCCTTTTCTCGATGCGCGACTGCTGCCGCAGGAAATTGAAGCCTTGCTCGCACTGATCGAGCGTCGCTGCTCCGAGCGACTGCCCGCCGCCTATCTGACCAAAGAAGCTTTTCTCGGCGACTATCGCTTCTATGTAGACGAGCGCGTGATCGTGCCGCGCTCTTTTATCGCCGAGCTAATCCCTGATCAATTCCAGCCTTGGATCGCGGATCCCTGGGCAGTCAAGAATGTGCTTGAACTGTGCACCGGTTCGGGCTGTCTGGCGATCATGCTGGCAGATGCCTTTCCGCATGCGCACATTGATGCGGTTGATTTATCACCAGATGCGCTGGCGGTTGCGCGCCGCAATGTCGAGGACTATCAACTTCAAGAACGCTTGTCCTTGTATGGATCAGACTTGTATGCAAAGCTTCCGGCAAAAAAATATGACCTGATCGTCACCAACCCGCCCTATGTGAATAGCCAATCCATGAAATCGCTGCCTGCAGAGTATCGTGCCGAACCTACGATGGCATTGGCCGGTGGTGAGGATGGTATGGACATCGTTCGGCGCATTGTGGCCGGAGCAAAGGAAAGGCTGAGCTCGCATGGTGTTCTTGTTGTTGAGATTGGTAATGAATTTCCGAATGCGGAAGCAGCCTTCCCTGAGCTTGAATTGACCTGGCTGTCGACCAGCGCGGGTGACGGGTCTGTGTTTTTGCTGACGGCTGATCAGCTGTAACCAAAGAAGACATTTCTGTGAGCATACAAAGACACTGGATCCCGGCTTTCGCCGGGATGACAGTTGTATAGCTAGCCACCTTTCAATCGTTATCCCGGCGGAGGCTTAGAAAACGTCTTTAGAGCTACTGTACTTAAAACGTCATCCCGGCGAAAGCCGGGATCCAGTGTCTTTCTTTGCAAACAATTCGCTTTAACCCATGACTGACAGCCATTAATAACAAAACAGCATCCAGTGTCGTTTGAATTTTCTATATTTGGTTTCTAACCCTTGCTTCCATGATTCGCCTCCAACAACTCAGCCTGATGCGCGGTACCAAGCCGCTGTTTGAAAACACCGACCTGACACTGAATCCTGGTGACAAGATCGGTCTGATCGGTGCCAACGGCTCAGGCAAGTCCACCCTGTTTGGCATGCTGCGTGATGAACTACACCCCGATCAGGGCAGCATTGATTTTCCGCGCAACTGGCGTGTCGCGTATGTCGCGCAAGAGACGCCGGCACTGGAACGCCCGGCAGTTGAATATGCCATCGATGGCGACACCACCCTGAGAAAGCTGGAAAAAGAACTCGCCGAGGTCGAATCCATGCAGGACCACGAAGCAGCAGGTCACCGTATGGGTGAGCTGTATGGACTATTGGCCGATGCGGATGCCTACACCGTGCGCTCGCGCGGTGAACAATTACTGGCGGGTCTGGGGTTTTCGCAAGACCAGATGATGCAGCCCGTCTCCAGTTTTTCCGGTGGCTGGCGCATGCGCCTCAATCTCGCTCAGGCGCTGATGTGCCCTTCGGATTTGCTCCTGCTCGATGAACCCACTAACCACCTTGATCTCGATGCCATCATCTGGCTGGAAGACTGGTTAAAGCGTTACGCCGGTACGCTGATCGTGATTTCGCATGACCGCGATTTTCTGGATGGTGTCGTGAATGTGATTGTGCATATCGATGAGCGAAAGCTGAAACGCTATTCGGGCAATTATTCATCCTTCGAGCGTCAGCGCGCTGCGCAAATCGTACTGGCACAAGGCATGCTGGAAAAGCAGCAGCGCAAGCAGGCGCATCTGCAGAGTTATATTGATCGCTTCAAGGCGCAAGCCACCAAAGCACGCCAAGCGCAGAGCCGTATCAAGGCGCTGGCGCGCATGGAAGAAATTGCGCCATTACGTGCAGCAGCTGAATTTTCTTTTGAGTTCCGCGAGCCCCTGCGCGCACCAAACCCTTTACTCACGCTCGATGATGTCGCCATTGGTTATCGCAGCACGGACGGCAATGAAAAACAAATCGCCGCCGGTATCAATTTTTCATTACAAACGGGTCAGCGCATTGGCCTTTTAGGCGTGAATGGCGCAGGTAAATCCACCTTCATCAAAACCATCGCCGGTGAATTACAGGCGCTTCATGGGGGCGCTAATTTTGGCAAGGGGCTGGCGATTGGCTATTTTGCGCAGCATCAGCTTGAAATGCTGCGTGACGATGAATCACCGCTCTGGCATCTGGTACGTATTGCACCTACTGTGCGTGAGCAGGAGCTGCGTAATTTTTTAGGTAGCTTCAATTTCCCCGGCACCATGGTGACCAGTCCTATTGCTCCCTTTTCCGGCGGCGAGAAAGCACGACTTGCACTGGCGCTCATCGTCTGGCAACGCCCCAATCTCTTGCTGCTGGATGAACCCACCAACCACCTTGACCTGGAAACTCGCGAAGCCCTGACCGACGCATTAGCACAGTTCGAAGGAACGCTGATGCTGGTATCGCACGACCGGCATTTGTTGCGTGCCACGACAGATCAGTTTCTGATTGTGGCCGATGGCGCTCTGACGGAATTCGATGGCGATCTTGATGATTACAAGGACTGGCTCTTCAAAACCAAACTGGCCGCAAAAATGCAGGCACTGTCAGAGCCACTGACCGCCTCTCCCGCGATAGTACCCACTGCTGCAGCAAAAGCTGTATCGAACAAAGCTGCAACGACTACAGCTCCTTCGCATAAAACAGCAACGCCAGCTCAGACTGCGGCACAACGCAAGCCTATAGAAGCGCGCATCAAACGATTGGAAGACCAGATCAGTCGGCTCACTGAAAAAAAATCGGCGCTCGACACCCGACTGGCTGATGCCACACTGTATGAATCCAGCCAAAAAGCGGAGCTCAAGAAGGTACAAGAAGAGCATGCCAGCTGCAGCCACAGCCTGGAAACACTCGAAGCGGAATGGCTGGAGCAGCAGGAAGCGCTGGAGCAATTTGCGGCCTGAGTCGTCATCAATAACGGTCCAATCCTTTCATAAACCACTTTCATGACAGTTACAGTTGTGGTTGAGCGCTATTAGCATGCTTGGCTACTTTGCTACCGGCGACCTGTATTCCACACACCATCTGATTGCCGTCGAGCAGCACCTCACCAAAGGCGTCCGCCCAAAAATAAATGCTTTGTTAAAGTTCAAGCAATAAACCCCATTTTTCCTTGATTTCAATCTAAAAATTCCATCACTTGTTCGATCGAAGGAACATAGGGAGAAAAAAAGCTACTGAGCTTCCGCCTGTGGCGGCTACTGTATTTTTCTATGTCATGGGCAGCTCTGTTTTTTTGTTTTTCAGGAAATTGCCATGACACCTTCACTGCCTCTCTCCCCATCGCACAAGACCCCACTGACACAGGGACAAATTTCCACACAACATACTTTACAAGTGGGATCACGTACACAAGAAGATTTAATCGATGCCATAAAAAATTTCCACGAAATTGAATTCGATCAAGCATTGGATCAACTGCTTGAAGACGGGGCTTCATTGGAGAAAATCGATGACGAAGGATTGACCCCCCTTGAAATTGCCGTGATGGCGGGACGGCCGCGTATCGTGCAGTCGCTTCTGGACCGCAATGCACCGCTGCCTATCGTCAATGAGGATGGGTTCGATTTACTCATGCTGTCAGCCAGCTGCGGCAACACAGCCATGATGACTATGTTGATTGATCAAGGCTCCATGCTCCCCAATTCGCAAGACGCCAAGGGGCTGACACCGCTTCACTACGCCGTGATGGGAGGGCATTTACAAGCAGCGGTCGCTTTGCTTGATCGGGACACTGACATCAACCAATGCACGACAGAATCTATCGACATACAAATATGCGAACGATTGGGTATATGGCCATCACTGGTGCAAAGTGGCATTACACCGCTCATGCTTGCCATCGCCAAAGGCCATCTGGCACTGGCCGATCTTCTGCTATCACGGCATGCTGATGCGACAGCAGGTTACAGGCACCCGCTTGAACTAGCTATCTACAAAAATGATGCGGCGATGATTGATTTGCTTATTCAGAACGGCATTGATCCGACGGAAATCATCCTGATAAATGGCCAAACCATGCTGAGTCTGGCCGTTGAGAAACGGTGCAGTCTGGCGTGTATTAAAAAGCTGCTGCCGCCGGAAAAGCCAATTAACGATCATACAAGTGATGCCTTCTCTCCCTTGCGCATCGCTATCCAAACCGGACAGCACGACATCGCTGCTTACCTGCTGTGTCAGGGTGCCAAAATTAACATCATCGATCAGTTTTATCAAACGGCATGGGAATGCGCCTACCATTTGCCTGACCAAGGCAAGATGACGCAAATCCTGGTGGCCACCCGCTGCAAAAAGGCTTTGACTACATTCAGCCTTAGCAACGGAACAGCAGTTGAACTTTTTCAGACAGCCAATGATCCGACGGCACTCGCTATTCTCGGATTTTTTCCGGAATTGCTGATGCCTGTTGTCGCTGAACTCAAGGCACTGAAAAATGCCATGCATCATTTAACACCAGCACAACAGGAAATTGAGGTTGCTTACCGCATTATGCTGGTGAATACACCCAACACAGAGGCTAACGTTTTGGCATCAGCCTCGGCGGCAAGCATCATTCCAGTACCACCAGAAAAGCAATTTATTCTAAGCATTCCAGAAAAAATAGAAACTCAGAAAAATGAACTGTACTTATGGGCAAAGCGGATCATTGATAAAACAAATGGGAAGATGCTCGACTTTTTTTCAAGTTATTTTCTAAGGTCGATACTGACCACCTGTCCCGAAGGTACTGATCTGTCGGTTTATATGTTACGAAAACTGAGGGAAAAAAAAGGAATACCCGATGATCTATCCAACATCATCGTTTCAGCTTGGGTCTCTGCCGAGAAAAAAGTCAGCCAATGGGCTGTGAACGTTGCTGACGCTAATAGTATCGATCTATGTAAGGAATATTATGCGATGCATCAGATAGAACGGATGCTTTTCAAAAAAATCCAGACACTGCAATCTCAAGGAAAAAATCCGTCTTTCGGCATGCAATTTTTATACAATGCATCAGGGCAGCGTACCTTGCCCGCCAACCAGTTCGCACAAAATCCTGTCATTTTTTTACACATGCTGGAGCATCCGTTCGGCCAACCCGTGCTCCATACGACCCAACTCACGATGGCGCTTTGCCTGCAAACCGGATGGCCTCCACTGGAATGTCAGAAGATCATCGACGTATGGAAAGAGGCAAACAAAACCGCAGATTCCGCCATCCCAGCCAATGAATTAGAGCATCGCCACCACTTTTTGTGCAGGGAAATGGCGGGTGCATTCAAGACAATGCTGCCACAACAGCACCACCACCCTGACGGGACCGCTTACCCGATGCCTTCACGCTGGCAGGCGCAACTACACCTTTGGTGTGAGACTACGCTGGCTCAGCACAACGGTGCAGCTGCCAACGTTGTCGTAAACGTCGATGAAGAAGAAAGCCGACCACTGAAGCGTGCGCGATTTCAGTGAGCCGGAATCATTCCATCAAAACGTAGTTAATCGTTCTTGACCACGATGGTGGGAAACTTGCCTGATAAGTCTTTGGCTTTATCAGCGACCGCTACGGCAAGCTTGCGTGCTATCTGCTGATAGATTTTCGCCACAGGCCCCTCGGGATCGGCAACCACGGTGGGCCGCCCCGAGTCGGCCTGCTCACGGATCGACATTGTCAGTGGCAAAGCACCGAGAAATGCGACACCGAAATCAGCACACATCTTTGCGCCGCCACCCTCACCGAAAATCGCTTCCGCGTGGCCGCACTGTGTGCATACATGGACACTCATATTTTCGACGATGCCCAGAATCGGAATACCGACTTTCTCGAACATCTTCAATCCCTTGCGTGCATCGAGCAGCGCAATATCCTGTGGCGTGGTCACAATCACGGCACCCGTCACGGGTACTTTTTGGGAGAGCGTCAATTGAATATCACCGGTACCCGGCGGCATGTCGACCACCAGATAATCCAAATCGCGCCAGTTGGTGAGCTCAAGTAATTGCTGCAATGCCTGCGTCACCATGGGGCCGCGCCAGACCATGGGCTGATCGGGGTCGATCATGAAACCGATCGAGGCAATCTGCAGACCATGCGCTTCGAGTGGCTCCATAGTTTTGCCATCCTTGCTGTCAGGCCTGCCCGAAACGCCCAGCATCATGGGCTGCGAGGGACCATAGATATCTGCATCAAGCAAACCCACGTTGGCACCTTCAGCTGCCAGCGCCAATGCCAGATTGGCGGCAGTCGTTGACTTGCCCACGCCACCCTTGCCTGAGGCTACAGCAATGATATTGCGCACGTTGGGCAAGAGTTTCACGCCGCCCTGAGCGGCATGTGCAACGATCTTTGCAAACACATGGGCACTCACCTGCCCGACACCCGGCAGCGCGCTCAGTGCAGCCGTCACTGCGGTTCGCAATAATTCAATCTGACTTTTGGCTGGATAACCCAGCTCGACATCGAGTGACACGTTCGCGCCGTCGATCTTGATATTTTTTGCCGATTTCGTCGCGAGCAAGTCTTTGCCGGTATTGGGATCAATGACGCCCGACAAGGCTTCGCGAACAGCTTCAAGGGTAATGCTCATGGTCTCTCCTGATAACGACTCGGCAGTCTAAACGAAATGGGGAAAGAGGATGTGATGACGGAATATTTTGCGTAGAGTTCAGGCGAACGAATCAGTCCGCATGTCGTGTGCGTAGCTTCAAAAAAAAGGCCCCGGCACATACCGGGACCCGAGGTCTTTATCTTGATGTTCCTGGCTCATTGATGATGAGCTCAGTACTGCAGGCAACCCGGTTTTCAACCGGGTCGCCACCAACTGATCATCATCGCCCGGCCCAAGCAGTTTACTTAAACAAGACCGCTGATTTCTGCAAAGTCACCCAGATACCGTAAGCCAGTGGAATACCCACGGCCAGCCAGGCAAATACAGGAACAATCGAGCTCGAACCTGTAGTCTCGCCGCTGCCCTTACCCACACTGGAGGCCAGTGATTTCTCATGGGCCAGTTGTTTCTCATGCGCCAGCTCTGCATCGGACATGAAATACTTGTCCGCCACGGGTCGCACCAGCAAGTTCGCCAACAGGCCAACCACCAGCATCCCTGCGAGCACATAGAAAATCGGGCCGTAAATCTGGTCGAAAGGAATCTTTTGCTCCAGACGAATGTCGTGCATGTAGTTGACTACCACCGGACCGAGAATGCCCGCCGTCGACCAGGCAGTCAGCAAGCGGCCGTGAATCGCACCCACGAACTGCGTGCCGAACATATCAGCCAGATAGGCCGGAATCGTTGCAAAGCCACCGCCATACATCGACGCAATCACACAGAAGCACGCCACGAAAATCGGTAATGATTTCCAGCCGGCTGCGAGCGACGCCAGCACATACAGCCCGATACCGAGCACGAAGAAAATCGCATAGGTGGGACGACGACCCAGCTTGTCAGAGGACGAAGCCCAGACAAAACGACCGCCAATATTGAAAAGGGAAATCAGTCCCACGAAACCTGCACCGATCGCAACCGCACCGGCCAGCAATTCTGGTGTGAGCTTGAGATCAGCAAAGCCAATCTCTGCCTGACCGATCAATGCACCCGCAAAGGTTTCCTGCAGCATGGGGGAAGCCGCGCCGATGATGCCAATACCTGCGGAGACGTTCATGCACAAGATGACCCACAACAGCCAGAACTGCGGCGTCTTGTGTGCGTTCTTGAGATGCACGTGACGCGTTGCGATCATCGCGTTACTGGCAGCATTCTGTGGTGGCTGCCAGCCCTCGGGCTTCCATCCAGTTGCCGGTACGCGATAAGAAAACGCACCCGAGAACATGAACACCGCATAAATCGCGGCCAGCACAACAAAGGTTTGCCAGACGCCGGTCTGTCCGGGAACCGCGAACTTCGCCATCAGCATCGTCGCCAGTGGGGAGCCAATCATCGCGCCACCACCAAAGCCCATGATGGCCATGCCGGTTGCCATGCCTCGGCGATCAGGAAACCATTTGATCAGTGTCGATACCGGTGAGATATACCCAAGACCAAGTCCAATGCCGCCGATGACGCCCGAGCCCAGCCACATCATCCAAAGCTGGTGCTCATAGACACCAAGGGCCGAAATCAGCAAGCCGCCGCACCAGCAGATCGCTGACACGAAACCCGCCTTGCGCGGACCTGAGCGTTCGAGCCATCCGCCCCAGATCGCTGCAGAGCAACCCAGGACCACGAAAAACAAGGTGTACATCCACCCCAGATCGAACTGAGTCCAGTTGCAGTCTGTCGCAAATAAGGCACGACCGGTGCCGGCCAGCTTTTCAGCAAAGGTCGTTGCACCCGCCGCACAAGACGCTAGCGGCGCACCATCGTCACCGATAAGCGCATTACCCAGCGGCTTCCAGAAAACAGAAAAGCCATAGGCCATGCCAATACATAAATGAATGGCCAGTGCAGCCGGGGGAACCAGCCACCGATTAAAACCGGCGCCGGCGATCGTGCGCTCCTTGGCCAACAGATCAGCAAATGCCATAACTTCTCCTCCGTGTCCGCGCTGGGCGGTTATATATGTTGTTTTGTGCAGGTCTTGCACGCGCCAAGGCAAGCCCGTGCGCTACTGTTAGCAAAACTAGCAGAGGAAGTTAGCATTGTGTATGCTATGCCGCAATATGTTTTGGAAGACATAATGTTTAAAGTCAGAATAAGCCCCCATTGGGAAATCCGGCAGCATGACGGCGAGGCCCTGGATACCGCAGTTTTGCTCGCTCTTTTGCGGTCCATTGAAGAAACAGGTTCAATTGCCCGTGCTGCGCAAGCCGTGGGCCTGTCCTACCGTTACGCGTGGGGCTTGTTGCGCAAGGCCGAGGCGCTGTTTGGCCATAGCCTGATGCAAACGGGCCGCGGAAGAGGTACGCAACTCTCATCGTTGGCTGAAAAACTGATCTGGGCCGATCGTCGTGTCAGCGCGCGACTCTCGCCCACCCTCGAAAGTCTGGCCTCCGAACTCGAAACCCAATTGGGCAAAACCGTCGGCAATACAGCGCAGACCATCCGCCTAGATGCCAGCCATGGCTTCGCAGTAGCCGCCTTTCTGAAACAGGCCACCGAGTCTGGACTGGCGATCGACCTGCGCTACCGAAACAGTACCGATGCCGTCGCAGCACTCTCGCGCAATGAATCCGATCTTGCAGGATTTCATGTGCCGCTGGGTGAATTCGAAACGCTATCTGCAGAGCGTTTTGGCAAATGGCTGGATCCGAAATCGCATCGGCTCATTCATCTGGCCGTTCGCACGCAAGGCTTGTTTGTCAATCCCGGCAATCCACTCGGCATACGTGGGCTCCATGATTTGATCCGATCCGAAGTGCGCTTCGTGAATCGACAAGCGGGCTCAGGCACACGCTTGCTATTAGAGCTGATGCTGCCCAGTCTCGGCATTACTTCATCGCAGGTGAATGGCTACGAGAACACCGAATTCACGCACTCGGCAGTCGCAGCTTTCATCGCCAGCGGCATGGCCGATGTTGGATTTGGCGTGCAAACTGCAGCTGAGCGTTTCAAACTCGATTTCATTCCTTTAGCGAGAGAGCGTTATTTTTTTGCGGTGAGCACCGAAACACTGGAACAGCCACAAATGCGCAAAGTCATTGATGTCGTGAAAACGGCGAATTTTAGGGATATGGTGCAGCAGCTCGCTGGCTACGATGCAAGCAATACGGGCGATATCCTGACCCTGCAGCAAGCCTTTGGTAGTGCGGTGAGAAAGTAATGGCGACAACATCCATCGATAAATCTCAAATTACAGGGCTGATACTCGCCGGCGGTAAAGGAACGCGCATGGGTAGCGTGGACAAAGGCTTGCAAATATTCCGCGGTAAACCGATGGTGGAACAGGTACTCCAACGTCTGCAGCCGCAAGTCGGCACATTGATCATCAACGCCAATCGCAATCTGGATGCCTACGCAACATTCGGTGTGCCGGTATACCCCGACGCTTTTTCAGGATTTGCAGGGCCGCTTGCGGGCTTGCATGCAGGACTCGCTCATTGTGAAACGCCTTATCTATTAACGGCGCCTTGCGATTC
>JBIIEY010000298.1:0-3105 GCA_044237595.1 Burkholderiaceae bacterium
GTTCCCGCATTTCGTGCAGACGGTAATTCAGTGGCGTGTTTGTTTGCGGTGACGCCGGATAGCCTTTGCCGTTGTCGATGATTTCCATCAGCAATTCAGAGCAACCATCGTAAAGATGTATTTCGGCAGCGCTGGCCTGCGCGTACTCACGAATATTGGCGCACGCCGCCTGTGCGATCCTGAATAAATTGGTGGCCAGCGCAGGATCCAGCGCAATCTCGTCAGCGTTGCAGCGTAGTTCATAGTGAATGCCTGTCTGGTTTTCCTGCTCAGTGGCCAGCCAATCGAGTGCGGCCACGATACCCGCATCCAGAATGCCCGGGCGGATTTCGGTTGAAATTTGTAGCACCGACTGTAATGAGCGGCTGATGAGCTTTTCGATATAGGGTTTTTGTGTAAGGAATTCGCTCGTATCGGGCGCCGTCTCCCACAAGTAAGTCAGCATCATTTTCAGCGCTGACAAATTGCCACCCAAGTCATCATGCAAAGTTTGCCGGATATGGGCGTGTTCTTCTTCGCGCTCATGATTCAAGTAGACATAAAGATCTGCGAGTTCGACACGCGACTGACGCAGTGAATGCTCATGACATTTGCTTTTGCTGACATTCGTCATCAGCCCTGTCCACTGAATGCCGTTTTCGCCATCATCCTCGGGCGTAGCCCGCAAGCTGATCCATTTGGTATCCTTCCACGAGTCAATCCGAATGCGACCTTCCCAACTCAGCACTTCCAGTTTCTCTGCTGATTCGCGCAACTGGCTGGCCCAGCTCTCGCGATCCTCATCAATGATCTGTGCAAAGAGTTGACGTGCATTGGCGTATAGAGACTCGGGTGGAATACCCAGCAGTTTTTCGCAGCTCTCAGAAAGGAAGCTGAATTGAATCAGGCCAGTTGATCCCTGGCGCATCTGAAAAAGCAGCCCCGGCACCTTGGCCACAATCTGTTCCAGGCGTATTTCGCGCTCTGACACTTGTTCGATAGCCTGTTCCGGCATGATTGCGTGATTTTCCATGGTCATGAACTCTTGGATGATGGCCACTACTGTAGAGTTTTCATTGCGGCTAAGCTATCCGCTCAGCATGGAAATTTACACTTGACTTGATGTTTCACAAGACATTTCTTAAAAAATATCTGTGACACAATGTTTTGTCCGAGTGGATACGTGTCCCTGCTTGTGGACAATACGATTGAAAAAATTTCTGATAAGTAGTTATGGGAAATTCAAACCGTGTCCCAAAGCACGACACTTTCGGACGCAGCTAAATTTGATGGTGAGTGGTACGCCTATCGCATACGACCAGCGGGATTATCATCCCTCTCAGGGTGTCCAATGGTTTGTATGTCAGGCTATTAGCATGATCTATAGTCAGTCACTCACGTAATCGGACTTGTTCAGCAAGACAAGAAAGATAATCTACAAGCTTGTGGCATGATCCGTGGAGATTTTTTTGCAGAGGTCGCGATGGAATGGTGGGTCATTGCGGTGGAGTTGGGTGTGCCAGCGATTATTGGGCTGGCACTCTACCTCACGCTGCGCAAATAAATAACAAAACGGGATAAAAAACGCACCGGGTCAACGATTGAGCCGGTGCGTTTTGTTTGAAACACTTCGATTTAGCCTGCTTTTTTAGCAGCCTGTAATAAACATTTGGAGAGTTTGTCGAAGTGGAGCAGGGCAGCTTGTGTAAGCTCTAACTGCTTGCGGCGCGCATCTTCAGTTTCGGCCAGCAATATCCAACCCTTGGCACGCATGGATTTCAGTCGGCCGTGGAGCATGGCGGGGGAGCCGAGTTCTCGTTTGCCCATCAAATCCTTGACTGACAAGCGCTCCTTTTTTTGCCGCGCAAACGCGATGAGCGAAAGAATGCGCTCTTCCAGAGGCTCGAGCGGTGGTAATGACGGTAAATCACGCAGCGCTTCCGAGAGTTGCAGAAAACGCAAATAAATGTCCGCCGGACGGGTTTTTTTGCTCACGAGAGGTGCTTCCTTTTGGATTACTTTCTTATATGAAAATATAGTACACCAATAGTTGGTAGTGCGCACCAAATCTCAACTTGCTTCAATTGAGATTCTTTGATGCTGTGACCAAAAATTCTACATTTTTTGCGCAGACCGCTCGCATTTTGGCGGTGTCACGCCGAGCCGGCCTTTTATATGGAGCGCAGATTTGTTGAGCAGAACATTTGAGCTAAAAAATTGCAATATAACTAACTAATGCGTAATTATTTAAAACAAAGCCAACGACGATGGGATAAAACGCAGGTGTATCCCGGTCTTGCCTGATCGTTCACTTGTCAGAGGCGTCATCGCACGGCGCACCGAAAAAACCATCCTTCGATTCTCGTACGCGCGCCAGACGTATATGCCGCTCAAGGCGGATGGCATTATTTACCTGTGTTTTGCTCATGCCCATCATCTGCAAAACCGCAGATGAGAGCTGCAAGCCTGCCGCTAATGTCTCGGGCATGACCTGAGTCGCACCCGCTTCTCGTAATGCAACAGCGTGATCTTCGTCATGCGCGCGGGCCAGAAGGGGAATATCAGCAAACTCGCGACGAATAGCGCGCGTGGCATGCAGCGTCGCCTCCGCATGATCCATCGTCAGCACGATGGCAGCGGATTTGCTGGCATGGACTCGATGCAGCAACTCTGGGCGACTGACGTCGCCGAAATACACTGGCTCACCGAGCGGATGTTTGCGTGTCGACTGGTACATGTCGATATCGATGGCGACATAGCGGACGCCCTGTGCATTCAGAATTTCTGCCAGTAGCTGACCCATGCGCCCGAAACCAACAATAATGACGTGTCCTGCCAGAGCGCCAGTCTCGGCTTTGTCCAGTGCAGCCGGCGCACAATGATGAGACGTCTCCCATGCATTGCCGAGTACGCGGCCCAAGCGTGCCATTAGCGGCGTTGCAAACATCGATAGTCCTACCAGCAACAAAACAAACTGTGACAACGCGTTCGTAAAAAGTCCGCTGGCAAGCGCGTAGCTGGTCACGATGAAGGCAAACTCGCCTCCTTGACCCATCAGCATGCCGCCTTCAAATGCGCGGCCCAAGGGTAGCCCACCTATACGCAACACCAGCATCATCACTGCTG
>JBIIEY010000299.1:0-3087 GCA_044237595.1 Burkholderiaceae bacterium
CACCGCTTCATTGACCGACACACCAGACACACCCTTAGCCCCTTACCTGACCGTCGGTCAGCGCGCGGCCTTGCGGAGTGGCTCCGACGAAGAAATTGCCTACGCCGATGAAGAAGCACTGCAAATGGCGATTGCCGCCAGTTTGTCACTTGAAAACGAACCATTACATGCCGAACGCGAGGCACAGCAAAAGCTGAATGGCCAACTCAGGCACTGGTTCGATACGAACGGCTTTGATGTCAAACCGAATTCAGGCAACAGCAATAACTGCCTGATTATCTCCATGCTCCAGCATGTGACGGGCGACTACCATAGTGACCATGTGGATAGCGCCAGTCATTACAAAAAGCAGTTGGCGCAACAAAGCGGCCACGAAATCAAGACCAGTCACGCGCTACATTCAGATACAGCACTCACCTCCTGGCTGATCGACCAGATCAATCATGATTATTTCGGGCGGCAGAAAGATCGTTATTTTTGTTTTTGGATGGTGACCGCTGATCTTGATGGCAAGCCGGCGGTGCGATCCATCGGCGAAGGTCAGCGCGCAGCTGCCATCCTTGATGGGGCTGGTCATTATGAAGCGGTGGTGGCGCGCGACATCAGGTCAGCACGGCAACTTAGCCACCCAGATAAGCTTCCCTAACTCGCTCATCGTTCAAAAGCTGATCGGCCGTATCCTGCAAAACGATACGGCCGCTCTCCATCACATAGCCGCGGTGGGCAACCGCCAAGGCCTGTCGTACATTTTGTTCTACCAGCAGTATGGTCACGCCCTGCTGCGCAATATCTCGGATCACATCAAAAATCTGCGCGACCATCATTGGCGCCAGTCCCATGGAGGGCTCATCCAGCAACAAGAGCTTGGGGCGACCCATCAAGGCACGCGCCATCGCCAGCATCTGCTGCTCACCACCCGAGAGTGTCCCTGCCAGTTGTGACTGACGCTCTCTCAATCGCGGGAATACCGAGAACCAGCGATCTATATCCTGTTCGATCTGCGCCGCGTCGTCGCGTGTGTAAGCGCCCATCAGCAAATTTTCACGCAAGGTCATGCGCGAAAAAACGCCGCGACCCTCAGGCACCATCACCAGTCCCAGTCCGGGTAAGGCAAAAGCCTGCTGACTATCGATGCGCTGACCTGCATAGAGCACCTCGCCACTGCGCTGCGACGACGGTAAAGTGCCTGTGATCGCTTTGAGTGTTGTGGTCTTGCCAGCGCCATTGGCTCCGATCAGCGTCACCAACTCACCGGGCATGACCTTAAATGAAATTTCTTTTACCGCTTCAATGCCACCAAAAGCGACAGCAAGGGAGCGAACCTCGAGCAAGGGATGCACGGTCTCACTCATGCAGACTCCACGCCAAGATAAGCGGCGATCACTGCCGGATTCTGCTGAACTTCAGCAGGCGTTCCTTCTGCGATGACTTTGCCGTAATCGAGCACGGTGATGCAGTCACATAAACCCATCATCAATTTGACGTCATGCTCGATCAGCAAGAGGCTGGTGCCTTTGTCGCGAATTCGTGTCAGCAGATCGCGCAACTCGGATTTTTCTGTGGCGTTCATGCCGGCTGCAGGTTCATCCAGCGCCAGCAACAAAGGTTCCGTGGCGAGTGCGCGTGCAATTTCAACCCGGCGTTGATCTCCGTAAGACAAATGTCGTGCAGTGCGTTGCGCAATATGGGCAATCCCAACAAACTCAAGCAGCGCCTCTGCATGAGCAACAATCTGTGCTTCCTCTAAACGCGCAGCCGGATGCCGAAAAATCGCACCGAGTACGCCTTGATGCGTGCGCACATGCCGTCCCACCATGACATTTTCCAGCGCACTCATCTCACCAAACAAACGAATGTTCTGAAATGTGCGCGCAATACCAGCACGAGCCACCGCATGCGGCGCAGAGGGCGAATAAGGTTTTCCTACTAGCTCAAACTGACCGCTATCCGGCTGGTAGAGACCGGTGATCACATTGAAGCACGTCGTTTTGCCAGCGCCATTCGGACCTATCAGACCGTGGATGTCGCCGCGCGTGATGGCAAGATTCACATCGGTCAGCGCCTGTAAGCCACCGAATCGCTTGCCCACGCCCGTCACACGAAGCAAGGTGTCGCGACTCATACAGCACCCGTTTGCGTATTCGATGCAGGTAGGGGGCGATCTTCCTGTCTTGGCGAGGGCCAAAGACCGGCAGGACGCGCGAGCATGATCAGCACCAGTGCCAGTCCGTACAAGAGCTGACGCAATACTTCGGCGTCTATCCAGATATGGCCGAACAAAGCCATCTGTATCGGCTCAACGGTGTGACGCAAAATCTCCGGCAGTGCTGCCAGCAGCACTGCACCCAGAATCACGCCGGGTATGTGACCTATGCCCCCCAGCACCACCATCGCCAGTACTGCAATCGATTCTGTTAGCGTGAATGATTCAGGCGAAATGAATCCCTGAAACGCACCAAACATCGCGCCCGCCACACCCCCGAAGGCAGCCCCCATTGCAAAGGCCAGCAGCTTCACATTGCGTACATGGATGCCCATGGCTTTGGCTGCGATCTCATCCTCGCGAATGGCGATCCACGCACGGCCTAAACGAGAGTGCTGCAATCGCTGCGAAATGAATACCGTCAGAATGCAGAGCAACAGAAACAGGTAGTAGTAAGCATTCACCGAAGGCATGGAAAAGCCAGCCAAATAGACCACACCACCCGAACCCGCTTCACCGGCGAGCGACACACCGCCGATGCGTACTGGATCAATCAGATTGATGCCCTGAGGACCGTTGGTGATATTGACCGGGCCATTGAGGTTGTTCATGAAGATGCGAATGATTTCACCAAAACCCAGCGTCACAATCGCCAGATAATCACCGCGCAACTTCAGTGTCGGTGCGCCGAGCAGGGCACCAAAGATACCTGCCACCAGCGCCGCCAGTGGAATGATCACCCACACGGACCAGTGGATTCCTTGTGCCGCAATGGCATCACCTGCAACATGAAGCAACCAGTCACCTGCAGCGGGATACTCCATTTGCAGTGATTCGATGATGACCGCAAACTGGGGAGAAGCAAGCAGACCAGCGAGATAAGC
>JBIIEY010000038.1:0-10607 GCA_044237595.1 Burkholderiaceae bacterium
CTGCATTGATGGAGACTCATGCATGATGCGTGTTTTTTTCGGGGTATTGTTGATCGCCAATGCTGTGCTGGCCTACATGCTGATGCAAGCGGTCCAGGCGCCAGCAGAAAAGTCCACCAGTCTGCCCATTGCCGAGATTGCACCCGAGCGGCTAACACTGCTTTCGGCGCGGCCGCTGGTTCGGCGCGCGACCGAGGGCGAGTGCATTGAGGTCGGCAATTTCAGCACACAAACCGCTGTGAAATTCGAATCCGGGCTTGCGCTGTTGGCCTTGCGCGAGCTTCCCAAAAAGCGCTTGGTCGAAGCACCGCCCTCCAGCATCGTGTTGCTTCCACCACAGCAAGGTGAAGCGGGTGCGAATCGTCGCGCTGCCCAGTTGCGTCATCTCGGTTTCAACGACATCGCAATCATCCGCGATGCCGGCGAGCGGCGCTGGGGTTTGTCTTTGGGCTTGTTCACGAGTCTGGATTTGGCCCAAGCCCGCCTGAAAGCACTCAAAAATGCGGGCGTCACCGATGCCCGCATTGAAGAGCATCCGATCAATTCTTCACGCTTTGCCTACGAGCTGCGCGGGCTGGATCGTGGCATGAAAGCCGGCGTGCAGGCACTGCAGAACAATTTTGAGGGCACCGTCATGCGGCCGTGTAACGCCCACGCGGATGCGACGGGCATTGTGAAGAATTGAGCGCTTGTTGGTCCGTCGCGTGGCTTAATCGTTCAGGTGACGATCCAGCAAGCCTTGCAAACAGGCCGGACAAAAACAGCGCGTCGTATCACCGGCTGTTTCAAGTAGTGCGGGTGGCAGCGGTGGTAAAGCCATGCACCAGCAAGGGTCGTTCGCGGGGCTGTCCACCATGCCGCAAGTGAATCTCTGGCCGCACTGTATGCATGCACTCATCGCTATTTCTCCCAGTTGTGTCAGAGGCTATCGTTCTCGGCTGAAAAAGACAATCAGGTGTGCGCGAATATCGGTGATTTTGCCTGTAAAATCTCGCCAGTTTTTCATCAGTGCACGTCGCTTCGCCTGACCGCAAGCGTCCCGACCTGACACCCTCACCGGAATTACCTGCCCCATGCCCACCTCTACGATTGCTCCCGAAATCAAGGCCGAGATACTGGCCGAGGCTTTGCCTTACATTCGCAAATTCCATGGCAAGACTATTGTCGTCAAATATGGCGGTAACGCGATGACGGAGGAGCGTCTCAAGCATGGCTTTGCGCGCGATGTGATTTTGCTCAAGCTCGTCGGGATGAATCCGGTGGTCGTTCATGGCGGCGGACCACAGATTGACAACGCACTGAAAAAAATCGGCAAGCAGGGCAGCTTCGTGCAGGGCATGCGTATTACCGACGAAGAGACAATGGAAGTCGTCGAGTGGGTGCTTGGTGGCGAAGTCCAGCAGGACATCGTCATGTTGATCAACCACTATGGCGGGCAGGCGGTGGGCCTGACAGGCAAGGATGGCGGCTTGATACGTGCGCGCAAAATGCAGATGCCGGACAAGGAGCATCCCGGCGAGTTTCTGGATATCGGTTTTGTCGGTGAGATCGAAGCCATCAACCCGGCGGTCGTCAAGGCGTTGCAGGACGACGCTTTCATCCCCATCATCTCGCCGATTGGATTTGGTGAAGATGGGCAGGCTTATAACATCAATGCTGATCTGGTTGCTGGCAAGATCGCCGAGATCCTGCGTGCGGAAAAGCTCATCATGATGACGAACATTCCTGGCGTAATGGACAAGAATGGCGAGCTGCTCACCAACCTTTCCGCGCGCGAGATCGATGACATGTTCGAAGATGGCACCATCTCCGGCGGCATGCTTCCCAAAATATCCTCGGCGCTGGATGCCGCCAAGTCGGGCGTGAACACAGTCCACATCATCGACGGACGTATCGAGCATTCGCTGTTGCTCGAGGTGCTGACGGAACAAGCTTTCGGCACGATGATACGTTCGCACTGAGCGCCGCACGCATGCGTGCGCGACGCCGTCTGACCTGGTTGTTCGATCTGGACAACACGCTGCATGATGCGTCGCATGCGATTTTCCCGGCGATCAATCACAACATGAATGCCGCGATTGCCCGGGTGCTCACGGCCGAACAGAAGCCCGCGCATCCCGAGGCCGTCGATGCGGTACGCATGGCCTACTGGCAGCGCTATGGCGCCACGCTCCTTGGCATGATGCGTCATCATGCGGTGCGGGCTGACGAATTCCTGCGTGATGCGCATTGCTTCGACAATCTGTCTCAGATGATTCGCGCTGAGCGCAGTCTTGCGCGTCTGTTTCAACGTCTTCCCGGCACCAAGATCTTGCTGACCAATGCACCGGCGGCTTACGCGCGCGATGTGGTGCGTCACATTGGCTTGCACCGCCACTTCGCAGAGCATATTCCGATTGAATCTATGGTCGTGCACCGCAAGCTGCGCCCCAAGCCCTCCCGGCTCATGTTGCAACAACTGCTGGCACGGCGCGGCCTGCAGGCACGTGACTGCGTGCTGGTGGAAGACACGCTCGCCAATCTCAAATCGGCAAAATCCCTCAGGATGCGTACAGTGTGGTTTACTGGCTACCTGAGATCCTTTGCGCGTCGTCCGGGGTTTGTGGATGTCCAAGTAAAATCTTTGAACAAGCTGCCGAAAAAGCTGCAACGGCTGATGTAGAGCGCGGTATCACGCCGTGAACGATTGCCTGACTGATAACGACTATGGCCAATACCAAACCGGGTGAGCGCAAGCTGCAGATACTCCAGGCACTGGCTGCCATGCTGGAGCAGCCCAGGGGGGACCGTATCACCACGGCTGCGCTGGCGGCGCGGCTCGACGTTTCCGAGGCAGCGCTGTACCGTCATTTTGCGAGCAAGGCGCAGATGTTCGAAGGTTTGATCGAATTCATTGAGACCTCAGTTTTCGGCCTCATCAATAAAATCGGCGACAGTGAAGAGAATGGCGTGCGGCAGGTGCGCAGTATTGCAGGCATGCTGCTCGAATTCGCCGAACAGAACCCCGGCATGACCCGTGTGATGATTGGCGATGCGTTGGTCAACGAGGACGAGCGCCTGCAGCTGCGCATGAATCAGTTTGTCGATCGCATAGAACTGGCCCTGCGGCAGTCATGGAAAATCGCCGCCACGCAGGGTGACCTACCCGAGAATGAAGCGAGTGCGCGTGCCGCGATGGTGATGGCCTTCGTGATGGGTCGCTGGCATCGCTATGCGAAAGGTGGATTTCAGTTGCGACCGACCGAGGGTGCTCCACAACAGCTGGCCATGCTTGCTCCCTGAGGGGCGTTGTATTTATCGTGGCCTAAATCGCGGTATCTACAAAAGCCACTCAGTGGCTTTGTTTCAACGCAGTGCCTTGGCGTGTTGCAAGCCTTCCAACCCTCTGACGAAATGCACTTTTAGTGCTGAGCGTCGGCGCAGACCGGACAATCGCTGCTGCGTGTGGTGCGTATGCTGGTCCACTCCATGCTCCGTGCGTCCAGCAGCAGTAACCTTGTGGCGAGTGATTCGCCTATGTCCATGATCAGCTTCAGTGCTTCGGCCGCTTGTACGGTGCCGATGATGCCCACCAGTGGCGCGAACACGCCCATGGTCGAGCACTGCACTTCTTCAAATTGCTGATCGGGCGGGAAAAGACAGGCATAGCACGGCGTCTCGCCACTGCGCGGATCGAACACAGCGACCTGACCGTCCATGCGAATGGCAGCGCCCGACACCAGCGGTACACGCGCGCTCACACATGCCTGATTGATCGCATGTCGTGTCTTGAAATTGTCGGTGCAGTCCAGCACCACGGTCGCATCTGCGATCAGGCCGGCCAGTGTCGATGCATCGGCGCGTTCGCACACGGTGCGCACGTCAATATCGGGATTGATCAGTGCCAGCGTCTCTTTGCCCGAGATGGCCTTGGGCTGGCCCACGCGCGCCGTCGTGTGCAGAATCTGCCGCTGCAGATTGGTCAGGTCCACGGTGTCGTGATCGACCAGCGTGATTCGCCCGACACCGGCCGATGCGAGGTACAAGGCAACGGGCGAGCCGAGTCCGCCGGCGCCGATCACCAGCGCGTGCGCTGCCAGTAGTTTTTCCTGCCCTTCAATACCGATTTCATCGAGCAGGATGTGGCGAGAATAGCGCAGCAGTTGTTGGTCGTTCATTGCAATCAGGCGTTCGGCGCGTGGACGGATTCAGACAAAAAAACGGCCGCATCGCTGCGGCCGGGTTTGATGCAGAGGGCGTTTATTTTTTCTCGCCGCTGCCATCCGGATTATTTATGCTGCCCTCTTTCTTGTTTTCGATCTTTGCCGACTTGGATGTCTGTACCGGCTGTCCCTTCAGGTAGGCCAGTGCTTGTCCGAGCTGGAAATCTTCCTTGCTGCCGTATTCCAGTGGTTTGCGTTTTTTCTCCAGCGCGGCAAGTCGTTTTGCTTCCTCGAGTTCGTCGACGATATTGGCACCGTTGCCAGCATCCTTGTCCTTATCGTTGGACAAGTGCTTTTGCAGATCGGCTTCGCGAAGGCGCATGCCATTCATGCCATCGCCATCTGCATATTCATCGACCAGCAGATCAGGCACGATGCCCTTGGCTTGAATCGAACGGCCATTGGGTGTGTAGTAGCGTGCAGTCGTCAGCTTGACGGCGGTATCAGCCGAGAGCTGGCGTATGGTCTGTACCGAGCCTTTGCCAAACGTCTGGGTACCCATGATGGTGGCGCGCTTGTAGTCTTGCAGTGCGCCGGCCACGATTTCCGATGCAGAGGCTGAGCCGGAATTGACCAGGACGACCATTTTTACTTTTTTGACCTGCTCGGGCAGACGCGACAGGGGATCGCCACCGCCACGGTTGCCATAGTATTCACGACGCGCGAGATAGGTCGCCTTTGAATCAGGTAACTGGCCATTGGTCGACACGATAGGTACGTCTTTGGGCAGGAAGGCTGCCGATACGCCTATCGCACCGGGCAATACGCCGCCCGGGTCATTGCGCAGATCCAGAACCAGTCCCTTGAGGCTGGGGTCTTGCTGGTAGAGCGAGTTGATTTTTTTAGCCAGATCTTCGACCGTTGGTTCCTGGAACTGCGAGATGCGTATCCACGCAAAGCCCGGCTCGACGACCTTGGCCTTCACGCTTTGCACCTTGATTTCCTGGCGCACGATCGTGATCATCAAAGGCTTGTCTTCTTCCTTGCGGGCGACCGTGAGTGTGATCTTGGTATTCGGCTCGCCGCGCATGCGCTTGACGGCTTCGTCGAGCGTCATGCCCTTGACCGGCGTGCTGTCGAGGCGCGTGATCAGGTCACCTGCTTTCAGGCCAGCCTTGTAAGCAGGCGAATCCTCGATCGGCGAAATGACTTTGACATAGCCGTCTTCCATGCCGACTTCGATACCGAGGCCGACGAACTTGCCTTGTGTACCTTCACGCAGTTCCTTGAACGCTTTCTTGTCGAGGTAAGCGGAGTGAGGATCGAGTGATGCCACCATGCCGGAAATGGCTTCGGTCAGCAGCTTTTTGTCTTCAACCGGTTCGACATAATCCGATTTGATCAACCCGAACACATCGGTGAGCTGCCGCAGCTCCTCGATGGGCAGGGCCGAGCCCGCATTTTTCTGGGCCAGTGCATCAAATTGCATGGAACCCGCGATGCCGGCAATCAGGCCCAGCCCTATCAGTCCTGCGTTCTTCAGTCTGCTACTCATGTCTCACCTGTTCATCCATGTCAGCGGATCTAACGCCCGCCCTTGGTGCCGCATCTCAAAGTATAAACCCGATTGCTCATTACCGCCGCTGTTACCTGCAGTGGCAATTACTTCGCCGGCCTTTATCCGGTCACCCGGCCGCTTTAGTAATGACTGATTGTTGCCGTAAATGGTCATGTACTGCGCGCCGTGGTCAATGATGATCAGATTGCCAAAGCCGCGCATCCAGTCGGAGAAGATCACTTCTCCCGCAGCGCTGGCCCGGATTTCCGTCCCTTCGGCCGCTTTGATGAACAGACCTTTCCAGTTCGGACCTTCGGGCCGCTTCGCGCCGAATGTGGCGAGTAACTCGCCCTTGACCGGCATTTTCAGTTTGCCGCGCAGGCTCGCGAATTCCGCGCCGTCGGGTGGCGGTGGTGGGGGCGGCTGCTCTGGCAGGGGCTTGGGGGGCGCGGTTTGGGCGACAGAGGGTTCGGCGTCGCGCGCCTTTTCAGGTGATTTTGGATTGTCGCTGGTTTTGTTCTGTTTTTTCTCGGCCGTCTTCTTGCGATCCGCTTGCTCTTTCGCGTCTGCCCGCGCGCGCGCGCGTCGCTTGGCTTCTTCTTCCTCTGCCTTGCGCTGCTGCGCGATCAGGGTTGCCAGTCGATCGACCAGGGCAGCGAGCCGTTCCTCATCCCGCTCCAGCCGTCCCGCTTGCTTGCGCTGGTTTTCCAGTTTGCCCGATAGCTGGGTGACCAGCGCCTTGCGTTTATTCTTTTGTTTTTCCAGCACCGTTTTTTGCTCGCGCTGCTCTTGGGCGATCTCATCCAGCGATTCACGCGCCTTTTCGGCCTCTGCCTTGTTGGCTTCGATCGCCGCGAGATTTTTTTGCAGCGCCGTGATCACTTTCATCTGCTCCGCAGAGACATAACCCAAATAGCGCAGTTGACGTGCCATGCGATTGGGATTGTCGCCTGACAGCATCAGGCGCAAACGATCATCCTGACCGGACATGTATTGCTCGCGCAGCATTTTCTCCAGTCGCTCGCGCTGCTCCTGTACGGCTTTTTCCAGTGTCTCCTGACTGACGCTCAAGGTGTGGAGGTGTTGTCGGGTGCGTTCCTGTTCGCTGGCCAGCTCGCGCAATGCGCGGTTAGCGTTGGATATTGCCGCTTCCGAGTCAGCCAGTGCGTCGGCTGCATCGCCGCGCGCCTTTTCAGTCTTGACGATGTCTTCTTTGAGATCGGAGAGTTTTTTGCGCAGTTCGGCACGCTCCTGCTCTGCCGCCTGTTTTTGACGATTGCGATCGCTGACCCGGTTGGAGGGTTCGGCAATTGCAGGCTCGCAGACAGCCAGCGCCGCGAGCAAAGACCAGCTGACGAGAGCAGTACGAGCGATCATCCGCGCTTTAACGGGACTTCCCTTGATTGGCCACGGCCTCGGTCGCTGCTGCGATAGCGGAGGCATCGCCGAGGTAGTAACTGCGCAGCGGCTTCAGGTTGGCATCCAGTTCATAGACCAGCGGCTGGCCGTTTGGAATGTTCAGGTTGACGATGTCCTGATCGCTGATGCCATCCAGATATTTCACCAGCCCGCGCAAGCTGTTGCCATGCGCCGAGATCAGGATGCGCTTGCCATTTCGAATTGCGGGTGCGATGGATTCATTCCACAAGGGAAGCACTCTCGCTACCGTGTCTTTGAGGCATTCAGTGAGCGGGATCTCTTCGCGTTTTAACTTGGCGTAACGCGGATCCGAAAAGGAGGCGCGCGGGTCCGTGGCTTCCAGTGCCATTGGGGGGGTGTCGTAACTGCGGCGCCAGATCAATACTTGTTCTTCGCCGTAGCGTGCCGTTGTTTCAGTCTTGTTCAGCCCTTGCAGTGCGCCATAATGACGCTCATTCAGTCGCCAGCTATGGACCGTAGGCAGCCACATCAAGTCCATTTCATCCAGTGTGCACCATAAAGTCCGAATGGCGCGCTTGAGCACCGAGGTATAAGTGATATCGAAAGTGAAGCCGGCTTCATTGAGCAGGCGACCTGCGTCGCGGGCTTCGGCAACGCCTTTTTCAGTCAGATCGACATCGGCCCAGCCGGTAAATCGATTATCGCGGTTCCATTCGGACTGGCCATGGCGCATCAGGACAATTTTGTACATAGGGCTTGAATTATTCGGTATGGGCGGCGAGAAAGCGCCGAGACGCTCCAAGCCTTCTATTTTATAATGGCGCGCTTGCTTCAAACGAATGGACTGTCGTGAAATTCTTGATTGACAATATCTGGCTGATTCTAATCGCCCTGGTTTCCGGAGGCGCGCTGGCCTGGCCGACACTGAGCCGCAGCAAAAACACCTTGTCGACCTTGCAGGCGACCCAGTTGCTCAACAAAGGCAAGGCGCTGATACTGGATGTACGTTCCGCTGATGAGTTCAAGGCGGGGCACCTGCGTGCATCAAAAAATATTCCCCTTGATGAGCTGCCTGCCCGTATGGCTGATCTCAACAAATCCAGCGCTGTGCTGGTGATTTGTCAGACTGATGCACGTGCTGGCCGGGGCGCATCGCAATTGCGGCGTGCCGGTTTTTCCGATGTTTACGTACTTGAAGGTGGTTTTGCGGCCTGGCAGTCGCAAGGTCTGCCAGTAGCTACCTGAGGAGACCACGAAGATGGGCGCGAAAGTTCGTATGTACACTACGGGCGTCTGCCCTTACTGCAACATGGCCGAGCGTTTGCTCAAGGCCAAGGGAATCGATGAGATTGAAAAAATCCGCGTCGACCTTCAGCCCGACCAGCGTTTGCAGATGATGGAAATGACCGGCCGACGTACCGTACCGCAGATTTATATCGGCGATATGCATGTCGGCGGCTTTGATGATCTTTCTGCCCTCGATCGCGAAGGCAAGCTCGAACCCCTGCTGCGGGGTGCCTGAGGTAAGCGCGCATTCGCCCGCTATTTTTTTACTTTTTAACGAAAGCGCTTCATGTCCGATCAGAATTCGCAAGCCACCGAGCAACAACCGCAGTTCAATATCCAGCGTATCTACCTCAAGGACTTGTCGCTGGAGCAGCCGAATTCACCCGGTATTTTCCTCGAACAGGAAAGTCCGGCCATGGAAATCGCGCTCGATGTCAGCTCCGAGCGGATCGCCGATGGATTTTTCGAGTCCACCGTCACTGTCACCATTACTGCCAAAATTCTCGACAAAGTGGCTTTCCTCATCGAGTGCAAGCAGGCGGGTATTTTCGAAGTGCGCCTGATTCCCGAAGACCAGCTTGAGCTCTTGCTTGGTATCGCTTGCCCGAATATTTTGTATCCGTATCTGCGCTCCAATGTCTCGGATATGATCACGCGCGCCGGTTTCCCGCCGTTTCATTTGTCCGAAATTAATTTCGAAGCGTTTTATCATCAGCGCAAGCAGACGATTGCTCAGCCAGCGCCCACTCAGGTGCAATAAACGCCATGCGTGTGCTGCGAACCCTGTCACTTGTTATCGGATCGTTTTGTGCATTGGGCTTGACGGCATCGCATGCAGCCGATTTCAGTTCAGTTGCGCCACGCTACGCGATCATGTACGACGCGCCGACAAAAAAAGGACGCAAGCTTCACATTGCGCTGGCCGGCATGCCAGTTGAAGTATTGTTTACGAACGGTGATTGGGTGCGCGTGCGCGACTCGACAGGCGATCTCAGCTGGATGTCTTCGGAATCGCTGCATCCCCGGCGCACACTGGTCGTCGAGGCCGATGAGGCCACGATTCGCGCCTCTGAAAGCGAATCCGCGCCAGTAGTTTTCACCGCTGCAAAATGGGTGGTGCTCGAATTGGCCGAGCCCATCCGATCGGGCTGGATCAAGGTTCGGCACCGTGATGGTGAAACGGGCTTCGTCAAGGCGTCCGAAGTCTGGGGCGACTAGGCTTTGCCTGGTCCTCACCCATTCAAAACCTCATGAATATTTCAGTGTTCGGGGCCGGCGCATGGGGTACAGCGCTCTCGATGTCGCTGGCAGATCGGCATCAGGTGATGCTCTTTGGTCGCGATGCACAAGCCATCGCAGACATGAGCGCACAGCGAGAAAATGCTCGCTACCTTCCCGGCCTTGCGCTGCCACCTTCGCTCAAGCTGAGCTCGGATTTGCCCTCCGCAATTGCGCATGGCAGTGATGGTCTGATGATTGCAGCGACCTCGGTCGCAGGGCTACGCCCCTTGCTGACTTCATTTCTTCCCCACGCATTGCCTAATCTGATCTGGTTGTGCAAAGGATTTGAAGAGGGCAGTGCTTTGCTGCCGCACCAGATTGTTCGTGAGTTAATGGGCGAGACGCTAACTTGCGGTGCCTTGTCCGGCCCCTCATTTGCACAGGAAGTGGCGCGTGGTTTGCCCTGTGCCTTGACGATAGCTTCGGCTGATCCCGCCTTGTGTCAGCTTGCGGTATCCGCCATTCATGGCAATACGATACGTGTGTATTCCAGCGACGATCTGGCGGGCGTCGAAATTGGTGGTGCAGTCAAGAACGTACTCGCCATTGCAACGGGTATCGCTGACGGACTTGGTCTGGGCATGAATGCGCGCGCTGCGTTGATCACGCGTGGGCTTGCTGAAATCACGCGTCTCGGTATTGCACTGGGTGGCCGCAGTGAAACTTTCATGGGGCTTACCGGTGTCGGCGATCTGATATTGACTTGCACCGGTGATTTGTCGCGCAACCGGCAAGTTGGTTTGGGTCTTGCCGCCGGTAAATCGCTCGACACCATCGTCAGCGAGTTAGGTCATGTGGCCGAGGGTGTGCGCTGCCTGCGTGCTGTGCAGCAACTCGCGCGACAACACCAGATAGCGACACCGATTGTCGATGCAGTCGGGAGCGTTTTGTTCGAATCGGAAACACCCGTAAAAGCGTTGCAGCAGTTGTTGGCTCGCGAATCACGCATCGAAAGCACC
>JBIIEY010000300.1:0-3077 GCA_044237595.1 Burkholderiaceae bacterium
TGAAAACGTACTGGATGCGACGAATGCCTATGAGCTGCTGGTCGATGACGAATCTCGCCTTGCCGGACTGCCTGAGGATGTAAAACAAGCGGCCCAAGCCAATGCGCAAAAAGAAGGCAAGCAAGGCTGGCGCTTTACTTTGCACTTCCCTTCCTACTTCCCGATTTTGCAATATGCAGATGACCGTGCGCTACGCGAAACCATTTATCGCGCCAATGCCACCAAAGCCTCCGAACTGGGCACAAACCCTGAATGGGATAACACGCAGAACATCATCGATATCCTGAAGCTGCGTGATGAAGAAGCAAAAATACTCGGCTACAAGAATTTTGCCGAGGTATCGCTCGTACCAAAAATGGCGACCTCGCCCGAACAGGTCATCAGTTTTCTGGAAGATCTCGCCGCGCGCGCACGCACTTTTGCAGAAAACGATCTGGCTGAACTGCGCGAGTTTGCACGCACCGAACTCGGTATCGATCAGCTGCAGGCATGGGATATGACCTATGCCTCCGAAAAGCTGCGCGAAAAGCGTTATGCATTCTCCGAGCAGGAAGTGAAGCTCTACTTCCCCGAAGACAAAGTCGTCGGAGGGCTATTCCGCCTGATACAAAACATGTTTGGTGTCGAGATCTCGCCCGATCACAGCCCGGTCTGGCATGCCGATGTGAAGTTCTTCCGAATTGAAAAGAAAGGTAGCCTGATTGGCCAGTTTTATCTGGACTTGTATGCGCGATCCGGCAAGCGCGGTGGCGCATGGATGGACGATGCGCGCGGCCGAAAAAATCTGGCTGGCGATGTTCAGACACCGATTGCTTACCTGACCTGCAACTTTACAGAACCTGCGATGATCGATGGCATCAAAAAACCAGCTTTCTTCACGCATGACGAAGTAATAACGCTATTCCATGAATTTGGTCACGGCCTGCATCACATGCTGACTGCCGTGGATGAGCTGGGTGTATCGGGTATTTCTGGTGTCGAATGGGATGCGGTCGAGTTGCCTTCGCAGTTCATGGAAAACTTTTGCTGGGAATGGGATGTACTGCAGCACATGACAGCGCATGCAGAGACGGGCGCGCCATTGCCCCGCGCGCTGTACGACAAGATGATCGCCGCGAAAAATTATCACGCCGGCTTGCAGATGCTGCGTCAGGTGGAGTTCTCGCTGTTCGACATGCGACTGCATCATGATTACGATCCTAATGGACAGCAATCTGTCGCCGACCTGCTGGCAGATGTTCGACACAAGGTTGCCGTCATCATCCCGCCGGCCTTCAATCGCTTCCAGCATTCGTTTTCGCATATTTTTGCGGGCGGCTACGCGGCGGGTTACTACAGCTACAAGTGGGCCGAGGTGCTTTCTGCGGATGCCTATGGCGCTTTCGAAGAAGCCCAAGGCGATCCAAACCGGCTGGCAGAGACGGGACTGGCATTTCATCGCGAGATTCTGTCGGTGGGCGGTTCGCGTCCGGCACTGGAATCCTTCACCGCTTTTCGTGGCCGTGCACCCAGCATTGATGCCCTGCTGCGACACAACGGCATGGTGCAGGCCAGCTGACTGTTATGACACGCGTCGACTTCCACAGCAAAGTACCCGACAAGCTGTTGTACGCCTGCCGGCTGGTACGCAAGGCGCGCGCAGCGGACATGCGCGTGGTGGTTTTTACTCGGGATCGCCAGCAGCTGGATGCTCTGGATGAAGCGCTCTGGACTTTTTCGGAACAGGATTTTCTGCCGCATGTCACGGCCGATGATGCGCTCGCATCACAGACACCCGTTATCCTGACGGATGATGCCGAGGCGGCGCTGCCGCATCACCAGATATTGATTAATTTGTCGGGCGAGACGCCCGCACATTTCGCGCGCTTTGAGCGCATGTTTGAAGTCATCTCCACCGACGAAGATGATCTGACCGCCGGACGCGAGCGTTACCGACAATATCAACAGCGTGGCTATCCCCTCACCCATTTTGTGGCAGAAAAAACATGAGCGATATGAACCACACAACTCGCCCGGGCGACGAGGGCGATGCCGACATCCCTGTACTCACAGACATCATTGTTGACGAGACATACGCAGGGAGTGCACAGGAAGAACGGATGGCCATCGTCGAAACTGCAGCCGGCTTTGTGACTACAGGCCCTGAAAATAACCCGGCGCCCCCGCCACCATCACTGCAGCAAATCGAAGCCAAACTGACAGCGCGCCTGAACGCGGAACTGGCAATGCAGATACCTGTACTGCTTGAAGCAGCACTGCGCGAACACCTGCCCCGAGCGCTGGGCGCAAAACTACAGGCCGAGCTGCTCTCCGCTCTGGCCAACGCCTTGCCCAGTGCTGCACAAAATGCTGCCGCGGAACTTTCTTCCACGCTGGCGTTCGAAGTGGGTGGGTTACTTGAACAGCGTCTTGAAGAGGAAGTTCGGCGTGCGGTATCAAATGAAATCGCGCAGATATCAGAAGATCATCAACTGCCACGCTGAGGTACCGATGCGCATTGTATTGCGCACAAAAATTTGAATAATCCGTGGCGTAAATGACGCCTATTTCATGCACAGTCTTTTTACAATCCTGACTTCCGTTACAGCGACCACTGCATCATTGAGCCGCTTATCTCACAGGATGTTCCAATGAAAGTCATCGTTCTTGGCGCGGGCATCATCGGCACTGCCTCCGCCTGGTTTTTGCAAAAAGCAGGGCATGAGGTCATTGTCATTGATCGCCAGCCCGGTCCCGCACTTGAAACCAGCTTTGCCAATGGCGGTCAGATATCCGTCTCTCACGCCGAACCCTGGGCGAATCCTGCAGCGCCCCTGAAAATCCTGAAGTGGTTAGGCCATGAAGATGCGCCACTGCTGTTTCGTCCACGTGCAGACTGGCTGCAATGGCGTTGGGGCATGGCGTTTCTGCGCGAATGCACGACCGATCGCACCGCACACAACATCCGACAAATCGTGGCGCTGGCTGAATACAGCCGTCAGACATTGCAATCAGTCCGTGCCGAGACGGGTATTGACTATGATTGCGAGACGCGCGGCATTGTGCATTTCTATACTGACGAAGAAGAATTTCGTCAG
>JBIIEY010000301.1:0-3074 GCA_044237595.1 Burkholderiaceae bacterium
GGTATTCAACGAAAGACACTGGATCCCGGCGAAAGGTCGAGCGGGGATTTCAGACCGCATACGGTCTGCCCGCGCAACGGTCATGGCGTACTCGCCATGGCGCGCCCTGCAAGGGGGGATTCAGTGTCGTTGCCTCACCGAAGAACAATCATTCAACCACCACATCACGTTTTCGACAGCGCCTGATCAATATCCCAAAGAATGTCATCCACTGATTCAATCCCCACCGCCAGACGTATCAGGTCAGGTGGTACACCAGCGGCGATCTGCTGTTCTTCCGATAGCTGACGATGGGTGGTGGACGCAGGATGAATCACCAGCGTCTTTGCGTCACCGATATTGGCCAGATGCGATAGAAACTCCACGTTCTCGATGAACTTTTGGCCTGCCGCAGCGCCACCTTTGACACCAAATGACAGCACGGCACCTGCGCCTTTGGGCAGGTATTTTTTAGCCAGTTCGTGATACTTGTTGTTCTTCAGTCCCGGATAATTCACCCACGATACCTTGGGATGTGAGGATAGATACTCGGCGATTTTCAGGGTATTGCTGCAGTGGCGTTCCATACGCAGGTGCAGTGTCTCCACGCCTTGCAGCAGCATGAAAGCATTCATCGGCGAGAGTGCTGGGCCAAAGGTGCGTAATCCCTCCATCCGGCATTTCATAGTGAAGCCGAAGTCGCCAAAGGTTTCATAAAAGCGCACACCGTGGTAGCCGTCTGAAGGCTCGGTCATGGTGGGAAATTTCCCATTACCCCAATTGAATTTGCCTGACTCGACGATGACGCCGCCCATCGTTGTGCCATGCCCGCCTAAAAATTTTGTCGCCGAGTGCATCACCACCGCGGCACCCCACTGAAACGGACGGCACAGGTAGGGGCTGGCGAAGGTGTTATCAATAAACAGAGGCAGATCCGCTTGCGCTGCGATCGCTGCGACTTTTTCGATATCCAGCACGTTCATGGATGGATTGCCTATCGTCTCTGCGTACAAGAGTTTTGTCTTGGGCGTGATGGCGCGGGCAAAATTTTCAGGATCATCCGAATCCACAAAAATCGTGCTGATACCCAGCTTGCGGAAATTCACATGCAGCTGCGTGTGGGTGCCGCCATACAGCGTACGTGCCGCAACGATCTCGTCACCGGCTTCGCACAAATTGAGCATCGCAATCATCTGCGCGGCCATGCCACTTGAGGTCGCGACTGCAGCGCGGCCATCTTCCAGCGCTGCCACGCGCTCTTCCAGCACCGCAACGGTGGGGTTGGAGAGCCGCGAATACACATTGCCAAAGGTTTGCAGATTGAACAGACTGGCCGCATGTTCGGCACTGTCAAACACATAGGAGGTCGTCTGGTAAATCGGCACCGCTCTGGCGCCGGTGGCTGCATCGGGTATCTGACCTGCATGCAGGCAGAGCGTATCAAAGTCGTAAACGTGATCTTTGGACATAGCGTAAGTATAAAAAAGTCAAACTAGAAGGCGCTCACAAGGCGCTGGCGGTGTTGAAAGTGCCTTGCCATGAATGGATCGGCTCTCAAGATTAAACCGGTCGGCGGGATGAAATGATGCGCGTATTCACACCAAACCAGCCCAGACCACCAAACAATCGCGCGTATTCGATTTTGACGCAGCGATCCATGACCACTTCCAGACCGGCGGTTTCAGCAATCCGGCCGGCTTCTTCGTTGATCACACCGATTTGCAGCCAGAGTGCTTTCGCGCCGATGGTGACGGCCTCTTGTGCGATCGGTGCGCAATCGGCACTTTTGCGAAATACGTCGACGATATCGACTTTATCGGGAATGGATTTCAGGTCAGGGTAGCAGCGCTCACCCAGAATTTCGGTGTACTTCGGATTGACCGGGATGACCTTGTAGCCATGCTCCTGCATATATTTCGCAGCGAAATAAGATGGCCTGAACCAGTCTGCCGATAGGCCGACCACGGCAATCGTATGACTGTCTTTGAGGATGCGGCGCAATTGCGCTATCGTGCTCATGGCGTTGTCGGCTCCATAGAAATAGGATGAACAGCAACATTCATTGTAAACACTCCCGACCCGCGCGCATTCCAATCTGTAAAAGCCAATGATTTCTGACCTTGCTCCAAACGCTTGCATTAAATGCAATTCTGGGCCATGGGATCGAATAGGGGCTGCGTTGACAGTTTCACTATGCTATGTTTCAATCAGGAAACATTGGAGAACTGTAACTGCCTTCTTTAAGGCGGCCGCAGAGCCTTCAGCCCACCCACCATTCGAGGATACGCCGACCGCATGCGCCAGCTGAATCCCATTATTGGCAACAGCCAACCGATGCGCGAGATCCGTAAGCTGATCGAGACGATCGCGGATTCTCCTGCGACGGTGATGATCAACGGCGAATCCGGCACCGGCAAGGAGCTGGTCGCGCAGGCACTGCATTATCAGTCGCCGCGTGCTGATGCCAATTTTGTGCCTCTCAATTGTGCGGCCATTCCCAAAGAACTGATGGAAAGTGAGTTGTTTGGTCATCGCAAGGGCGCGTTCACGGGCGCGCTGGCTGATCGCGTCGGACGTTTTGAGCTCGCCCACGGCGGCACATTGTTTCTGGATGAGATCGGCGATTTGTCGCTCGACATGCAAGTCAAGCTCTTGCGGGTACTACAGGAGCGCACGGTCGACCCAGTTGGTTCATCACGTCCGGTGGAAGTTGATGTGCGCGTGGTGGCGGCAACGCACCGTGATCTTGAGGCTGAAATTGCAGCGGGTCGTTTTCGTGAAGACTTGTATTACCGTCTCAATGTCTTGCCTGTTATTACGCCGCCGTTGCGCGAGCGCGGTGACGATATCCTGCTGCTAGCAAAACACTATGCCGAGAAATTCGCCTACAAGAGCGCGCCCGTCACCTTCTCGCCAGACTTTGTCGAGGCACTCAAGGCCTACGAATGGCCGGGCAATGTACGCGAACTCTCCAATCTGATTCATCGGTTTTCTACGTTGTTTTCAGGGCAAAAGCTGTCGCTGCGTAGTGTGCCCGCAGCCATGCTGCCCAAGGGTTTGCAGAAATTGCAGCTCGAGCTCGGTGATGCTGTGGT
>JBIIEY010000302.1:0-3060 GCA_044237595.1 Burkholderiaceae bacterium
AGGCGCGAGTTTGAAGGCGTTTTTTGCGAGCTGCGCTGGCCAGCCGGTCTGCTTTGCGATCCACCCGAGCCAGATGAATGCAGCAATCGCTGAGAGCGTCATCACTGAGAACCAGTCAATCGCATTGATGGCGCCGCGTTTCAAGGTGGGCAAACCAAAAGTGGCGAGAATGGCGAGCGGCGGCAGCAGGGGTAGCAAATCTACATCGCGTGACACCGGTGCGGCGAGATTAAGCAGCAGCAGCGCTGCAATGCCTGCAGCCGGTAAAAGAATATGCAGGCTCACCTGTGTGCGCCATGCATAAATAGTCCAGAGTGCAATAGGCCACGCGGGCCATGCTTGCCAGAGCACTGTTTTGCCAATAAATCGGATATTCGTGAAGGTAGGCCCACCGGGTATGAGAAATTTACCGCTCATCCACTGACCTGCCAGCCCCTGATCTCCCGCTACCAGCAGTGAATGCGCAGCAATCCATGCCAGTGGTATCAGCAGCGTTAGGGGTATGGTGTACAGCACGATTTGCTGTAGTACTCGCTGATAACGCAGTGCCGCCAGCAGCAGCATCGCTATAAGCAAACCCAGTGGCACTGTCCAGCCACGGGTCAGTACCAGCAAACCAAGCATGGCTCCCAGCAGCATTGCGTTTTTGGATCGCGCACTGTCAAACACACAGGCAGCTGCGTAAAACGATGCTGCCACCAGCGCAACATGCAATGCGGGGGTAGCGGTTTCGTGGCTGCGCAGCAAAAGGCCGAGGCAAGCCACATAGATCAGCAGCGCGCCGTCGGCTAGTGTGCGACCGTAATCCAGTGCCGCGGGTTGTCCGCCAAACGCGAGTTTGAGCGGCTGTGCTTCGCCGCGACCGCCCAGCACATAAGCTGCGCGCCAGACCGATGCTGCGCCGATCGCAAAAAATACGAGGATGGAGAGCCGTGCAGCCAGCGCATCACCGGCCACCCAGCCGAACAGCTTGATCAGTATCGCCCCAATCCAGAATGTGAGCGGACCGTCGTTTGGCATGGGCAGGCCGACGATATTAGGCGACAGCCAGTCGGCCATCGTGCCATGCGCCATGGTCCACATTATCCCAAATCCGGCGGCATCATCGGTTTTCCAGGGATCGCGACGAATGATGCCCGGCAGGATGTAGAGCAGGCACAGGCCGATCAGTCCCCAGCGCGGTAGTGTGATGGTGGCTGAGGCGGGAAGTCGAACGGGTCTCATTCGGTCTGGCAGGGTGAGATGAATCGTGTAGTGGCTGGCGCGCTTATTCTGCCGCAAAGAAAACAAAAAGGCAGCCAGCGCTGCCTTTTTGCGGTGTCAGATTCGTGATCAGCCTGTTGCTTTGGTCTTGGAGCCGACCGCACCGAACTTCTGGCGGAATTTCTCGACGCGACCAGCTGTATCGACGATCTTGTGCTTGCCGGTGAAGAACGGATGAGATTCCGACGAAACCTCAACCTTCAGCAGCGGATAGTCGTGCCCTTCGAAATTGATGGTTTCGCGAGTCTGCACGGTCGAACGGGTGATGAATTTGAAATCGCAGGACAGGTCGTGAACGACGATGTCGCGGTATGCGGGGTGGATGCCTTCTTTCATGATGCTCTCACTGATATTGGGTAGCCAATCGCCACTTCGTCGGTCTGTGCTGCTTCGTGACCCGGTTGGCGCTCACTTGCCCGGTTAAAAAGAAACGGGATTATATAGGGAAATCAAGGGCTTGAGCCACAGTTTCGAGCGCAATTAACAATGTGTGGCCCCGACCTTCGTTGGGGTGAGCTTGCGCTGACTAGGCTGACCTCACATGGGTGATTCCGGCCTTAGCCGGAATTTAGCGTCTTTATTTCAATTCAGGCAACTTTTTTATGACCCGCCACGGCGCATCATGTCAAAGAACTCGACGTTGTTCTTTGTTGCCTTCATCTTGTCGAGAATGAATTCCATCGCCTCGATCTCGTCCATGCCGTAGAGTAGCTTGCGCAGGATCCAGATCTTTTGCAGCACATCAGGTTTGATCAGGAGTTCTTCGCGACGCGTACCCGACTTGTTGAGGTTGATTGCCGGGTAAACGCGTTTTTCGGCCAGACGACGCTCAAGGTGCACTTCCATGTTGCCGGTACCCTTGAATTCTTCATAAATCACATCGTCCATGCGGCTGCCGGTTTCGATCAGCGCAGTCGCGATAATGGTCAGCGAGCCGCCTTCCTCGATATTGCGGGCGGCACCGAAGAAGCGTTTCGGGCGCTGCAGTGCATTCGCATCCACGCCGCCGGTTAGTACCTTGCCGGAGGCGGGAATCACGGTGTTGTAGGCGCGGGCCAGTCGGGTGATGGAATCGAGCAGGATGACCACATCCTTTTTCATTTCCACCAGACGTTTGGCTTTTTCCAGCACCATCTCGGCGACCTGCACGTGACGCGTTGCCGGTTCGTCGAAGGTGGAGGCCACCACTTCGCCGCGCACCGAGCGCTGCATTTCCGTGACTTCTTCGGGACGTTCGTCAATCAGCAGCACGATCAGCGTGATGTCCGGATGATTCGAAGTGATGGCATGCGCCATGTGCTGCAGCATCACGGATTTGCCGGACTTCGGTGAGGCCACCAGCAAACCGCGCTGACCTTTACCGATGGGCGCGATCATGTCGATGATGCGACCGGTAATGTTTTCTTCGCCGCGCATCTCGCGTTCCAGCAGCAGTGGCTGGTTCGGGTGCAGCGGCGTCAGATTTTCAAACAGAATCTTGTGCTTGGATGCTTCTGGCGGTTCGCCATTGACCTTGTCGACCTTGACCAGTGCAAAGTAGCGTTCGCCGTCTTTCGGTGTGCGCACTTCGCCTTCGATCGAATCGCCGGTGTGCAGATTGAAACGGCGAATCTGCGAAGGCGAGATGTAGATGTCATCGGTGGAAGCCATGTAGCTGGCATCCGGCGAGCGCAGAAAGCCAAAGCCGTCGGGCAGTACTTCAAGTACGCCATCGCCGAAAATTTGTTCACCGGATTTCGCGCGTTTTTTCAGGATCGCGAACATCAATTCCTGTTTGCGCAGACGGGCCGCGTTGTC
>JBIIEY010000303.1:0-3040 GCA_044237595.1 Burkholderiaceae bacterium
ATCATGGACGAGATCGCGGCACTCACACCGACCTTCCATGGCGTGTCGTTCAAGAAGATCGAGCAGCTCGGCAGTGTCCAGTGGCCCTGCAATGAAAACGCACCTGATGGCACACCGATCATGCACATTGATGAATTCGTTCGCGGCAAGGGTCGTTTCATCATCACGCAATATGTGCCCACCGATGAGAAGGTCACCAAGCGCTTCCCGCTGATCTTGACCACGGGTCGTATTCTTTCGCAGTACAACGTAGGCGCGCAAACACGTCGTACCGAAAATGTGCGCTGGCATAGCGAAGACCGACTGGAGATTCATCCGCATGACGCTGAAGAGCGCGGCATACGACAGGATGACTGGGTGGGTATTGAATCACGCTCCGGTCAGACGGTATTGCGCGCGACGATCACCGAGAATGTGCAGCCGGGTGTGGTGTACACCACGTTCCACTTCCCGGAATCCGGCGCGAATGTGATCACCACCGATAACTCCGACTGGGCGACTAACTGCCCCGAGTACAAGGTGACTGCGGTTCAGGTCATGCCGGTGACACAGCCGTCGGAATGGCAGCGCGAATACGAACGTTTCAACAAGCAGCAGCTGGAACTGGCCAAAGTCGATTGAGCATGGGCCAGCTCCCGGACAGCGAAGCACTGATACGCGGGGCAGAGACGCTTGCTGAAGTATCGGTGCTGCGCTGCCGGGATGGCGTGCGCACGGTTTCGGCCGATGTGCTGGCGGTGGAAGTCCCCGTGGCGCTGGAGTACAACGGCATCTCGCATGTGGTGATGCTGGCCTCGCCCAATGATCTGGAAGATTTTGCGCTGGGATTTTCTTTGACCGAAGGCATCATCGCTCAGCCGTCCGAGTTGTATGAGGCCGAGGTCGAGCAGCGCGACGATGGTTTGCTGGTGCATCTGCAGATTGCGTCCGAACGTTTCGTCGCGCTCAAAGAGCGTCGCCGCAATATGACAGGGCGCACGGGCTGTGGTTTGTGTGGCACCGAGGCGCTGGATCAGGTGCGTCGTGTGGTTACGCCGGTCACGCATCGGCAGCATTTTGCGGATGAACAGCTGATGGCAGGCATGCGCGCGATGCAGGCACTGCAACCACTGCAGCAGCAAAGCGGTGCAACACATGCGGCTGCGTGGATGGATGCCCAGGGTCAGGTGACGCTGGTACGCGAAGATGTTGGTCGGCACAATGCTTTGGACAAGTTGATCGGTGCGCTCGTCACACGACAAACGGATTTGAGTACCGGCGCGCTGCTGATCACTAGCCGCGCAAGTTATGAAATGGTGCAAAAGGCGGCCATTATGAATATCGGTCTGGTCGCTGCCATCTCGGCGCCGACCAGTTTTGCGGTCAATCTGGCAGAGAGCGCAGGCGTGACACTCATTGGTTTCATGCGTGACCACTCGTATGTGATCTACACCCACCCGAAACGGTTGGAGAACTAAGTTATGGACAGTCAACAGTTAATCAAAATGGCCAACCAGATTGGTCAGTTCTTTGAGAGTATGCCCAATCGCGAAGCGGCAGAAAAGGATATCGCCACGCATCTCAAGCGCTTCTGGGATCCGCGCATGCGCCGTGTGATTGTGGCGAGTCTGGATACCAGCGATGCCGACAGCATGAGTGCCATCGTGCGCGAAGCGCTCACGACCCACAGGCAACTACTGGCCTGAGTTCTATCCTGCTGGTGCTTGTGACAGTTATCTGAAGGACCACAAAAGACACTGGATCCCAGCTTTCGCTGGGATGACGGTAGTTGTTGAGGTGGCCGGCGAAAATTTATTCTCAGCCCCCACAGAACGTCGCCATAGCCGCAACAAACTCTGCCTGACTGTGATTCGACCGTGCCAGCACGAACAGCGCATGGCGATCTGCCTCAATGAGACTCTGCCACTTTGAGAGCGGCGGTGGGGGCAGATTCTGAGCCTCACACTGCCTGACCACCACCTCAGGCCATTCCTGAGTGATACGCCAGCCTTCCTCGCCCGTCATGGGCTCCTCGACCAGTGCAGCACCGCCCAGACGGTCCACCATCCGGTATAAGGCATCCCTGTAAGCGCCCTGCTCCTGGGGTGTGGAGATAGACAGCTGCAACAGCTGGGTTTTCTCGTCGTGAGTCAGCGCCTGCCACTGGGCTAAACGCAACCGGATGCCGGCACAATCAAGCTTGTAGCGGACACGCAGCGGAATCAGCAGCAAAGTGCTCGCTTCCCGGGATTCAAAAGGATAAAAATCTCTGTTGGTCATGCTTCTGGGGCGAAAATATAGAATGTCAGGATACTTTGATCAGGATAGCGGAGTGACGTTAGAATTTATGGTCCGTCCAATCATAGGGTTTCAGGGTAGGAGCGGTCATATCATTCGGAAGATATCAAAATTATAATTTCAATCGCTTGCCTTACGAATGCCGGTATCAGGGACTGCTTCCAGTGAAGAAAACCATCGCAATATTCCTGCATCATCCCACGTGCTCGATTGAATCCGTCAACGGCGTGATGAGCGCCCTTGCACCGAACTACAACATTCGGATGTTCACGCGCCACAAAGTCCCGGACGGATTTTTTGACGCGATTGACATGGTGATTTTTCCGGGCGGCGTGGGTGACGACAGTGCATTTGTCTCTCTGTTGAAAAACAACATTGATGAGATCAAAATCTTTCTTCACAAAGGCGGAAAATATCTCGGTATTTGTATGGGTGCTTATTGGGCTGACGCCTATTATTTTGGCCTACTTAAAGACACCCGTGTGGTTCAATACATCAAACGTCCCAAGTCGGATATCAAATCTTCTTACGCTACTACCTTGCCCATTGCGTGGCGCGGCGAAGAACAACGCATGTATTTTTATGATGGCCCGACTTTCGTCGGTGGCGAGTTCGAGAAAATAGCGACCTATGCCAATGGTGATCCCATGGCGATCGTGCAGGGATCGGTCGGTTTGATCGGATGCCATCTTGAAAGTGAAGATAGTTGGTATCTGAAAAAAAATATGCGCGCTCACTGGCATCACGGCGAACATCATGAATT
>JBIIEY010000305.1:0-3027 GCA_044237595.1 Burkholderiaceae bacterium
GCCATGATGCGCCCTGCAAGGGGGGATCCAGTGTCGTTCGTTGCGCATCAGCCGATTCTGGAAAAAACAAAGCCACTCAGGCAGCCGTAGCAACCGTCGCGCAATGCGGGCAAGATTTTCCCTCGATGTAGAGCGCCGACAGTTGTTCGCGTGGCGTCACGACGGCGCGGCAGGCGAAGCATTGCCGTGTTTCAGTTTCCTGCAACTGCGGATCGAGCGCGGTGCGATGATCAAAGACAAAGCAATCGCCTTTGTAGTGCGCGCCGCCGACTTCTTCGAAGTACTTGAGGATGCCGCCCTCAAGCTGATACACGCTGTCGTAACCAATGTTCTTCATGTGGATCGCTGCTTTTTCACAGCGTATGCCGCCGGTGCAAAAGGTAACGATCGTTTTGTCGTTTAACGCCGTTTTCTCGCGCTCGACGATGGCTGGAAATTCGCTGAATTTTTCGATGCGGTAGTCAATCGTGTTGTCGAAAGTACCGACATCGACTTCGAAGGCATTGCGCGTATCAAGCATCACAACGGGCTTGCCCTGATCATCATGACCCTGATCCAGCCAGCGTTTGAGCGTTGTGGCCTCGACCGCGGGTGCCCGGCCTAGTTCAGGTTTGATCAGCGGCTGCTTCATGGTGATGATTTCGCGCTTGAGCCTGACCAGCATGCGATTGAACGGCTGCTTTTCCGACAGGCTTTCTTTGACCGCCAAATCGGCAAATCGGGGATCGGCGCGCAGAAAGGCCAGAAATTCATCAATGGATGAACGCATTCCTGCAAGAAAAAGGTTAATGCCTTCTGGACTGAGCAAAATCGTGCCTTTGAGGTCCAGATCTGTGCACAAGGCCTGAAAACGCGGGCGTTGGGCGACCGTGTCATCGAACGTAACAAATTTATAAGCAGCGATATTGACGATCTGAGGCAGGGACTGCATGGCGGGAGCAAGTGAAGTTCAGCGACAGCCGTCATTATAAGCGCCGATCTTTCTCCGGCCAGTGTCTATCTGGCGTCGATGTCGGGGTTCCCAGCGGGTAAAATACGGCCATGACTTCGCCGCAATTTATTCATCTCCGCCTGCATTCCGAGTTCTCCATCGCCGATGGACTCGTGCGTATCGACGAGCTGGTCGATGCGGCATTGGCAGACCGTCAGCCGGCCGTGGCACTGACCGATCTGGCCAACCTGTTTGGTATGGTGAAGTTCTACAAAGCGGCACGCGGCAAGGGTGTCAAGCCCATCGTGGGTTGCGACATCTGGGTCACCAATGAAGAGGATCGCGACAAGCCCTTTCGCTTGCTGCTGCTGGCAAAAAACCGTACAGGCTATTTGCAGTTGTGCGAATTGCTGGCGCGCGCATCGCTCAGTAATGCTCACCGTGGTCGTGCCGAAGTGCGTATCGACTGGCTTGAGGCCCTGCAGGCTGGCGGTGGATTGATCGCGCTTTCAGGCTTTCAAGCGGGCGATATTGGCAGCGCGCTCGAGAATGGCAATGCTGCTTTGGCGGAACGGTGCGCTGCGCGCTGGGCGAAAATTTTTCCCGGCCACTTTTACATCGAAGTCCAACGTAACGGCAATTCGGCGCTTGAAAATCTGCTGCGTCAGTCCACACAATTGGCAGCGAAGCTGCAATTGCCGGTTGTAGCCACGCATCCGGTGCAGTTCCTGCAGAAAAAAGAATTCACCGCGCATGAAGCGCGTACCTGTATCGCCGACGGTGAAATCCTCGCTAATACAAGACGCCCCAAACGTTTCACACCCGAGCAGTATTTCAAGACGCAAGCGGAGATGGCCGAGTTATTTGCCGATATACCCGCCGCCTTGCACAACAGCGCCATCATTGCACAGCGCTGCAATCTCACGCTGGAGCTGGGTAAAGCCCAACTACCCGATTTCCCGACGCCTGATGGCATGAGCATTGGTGAGTTTCTGGTGGCGCAGGCAGAGGCGGGTCTTGAACAGCGCTTGCAGCAGCTCTATACCGACCCTGCGCAACGAGAGCAAGTACGCGAGCGCTATGCATCGCGACTGAAATTTGAAACCGACACCATCATCGCGATGGGCTTTCCGGGCTACTTTCTGATCGTCGCTGATTTTATTCAGTGGGCGAAGAACAACGGTGTACCTGTCGGCCCGGGTCGTGGATCAGGTGCCGGCTCGCTGGTAGCGTATGCATTATCGATTACGGATCTCGATCCGCTGGAATACAACCTGCTGTTTGAGCGTTTCCTCAATCCGGATCGCGTCTCCATGCCTGACTTCGATATCGACTTCTGTCAGGAAGGCCGTGACCGCGTGATTCAGTACGTAAAAGAACGCTATGGCAAAGAGGCGGTGTCGCAGATCGCTACCTTCGGCACCATGGCTGCCAAAGGGGCGGTGCGTGATGTGGGCCGTGTGCTTGATTTTGGCTATAACTTTTGCGATGCGATTTCCAAACTAATCCCCTTCAAGCCCGGCAAGCTCGTCACGATTGCTGATGCGCTGGAAGAAGAACCCCTGCTCAAAGAGCGACGCGATAACGAAGAAGAAGTGCGGCAGTTGCTTGAACTCGCGCAGCAAGTCGAGGGCATCGCGCGTAATGTGGGTATGCACGCAGGTGGCGTGCTGATTGCACCGGGCAAGCTGACGGATTTTTGTCCGCTGTACACCCAGGGTGTGGACGGCGGCGTGGTGTCGCAGTTTGATAAAGATGATGTTGAGGCGATGGGGCTGGTGAAGTTCGACTTTCTCGGCCTGACGACACTGACGATTCTTGATCGTGCGGTGAATTACATACGTCAGCTTGATCCGGCGATGGCAGATTTCAGTCTTGAGCGCGTACCCCTGACAGATCGTCCGACTTATCAGCTACTGACGGCGGCAAAAACCGTCGCCGTGTTCCAGCTGGAAAGCCGCGGCATGCAAGGCATGCTGAAAGATGCACGTCCTGATCGTTTCGAAGACATCATTGCACTGGTGGCCTTGTATCGTCCGGGTCCTATGGATCTGATACCTGATTTTTGCCGCCGCAAGCACGGTGAGCGATTCGAC
>JBIIEY010000304.1:0-3027 GCA_044237595.1 Burkholderiaceae bacterium
AGCGATTCGGTCGCTGGCATGCAGCTGTCACTGGCACATCAAACGATGGCAGCGATGATTTCCGCAACGTCGCCAATACCTTTGGCTGGGTCGTTGAAATCGATCCTTTTTCACCGACCGCCAGCCCAAAAAAACGAACAGCATTGGGCCGTTTCGCGCATGAGGGTGCATGGCCCGGCCCGGTAATTCCCGGCCAGCCTCTGGTCTGGTACATGGGCTGCGATGCGCGCAATGAATACATCTATAAATACGTCAGTAACGCCGCTTGGGATCCCAATGATGCCAAGCGTGGCCTCGCTGCTGGCGACAAATATCTTAATGAAGGCAAACTCTACGCCGCACGTTTCAATGCCGACGGTACAGGCGACTGGCTGGAGCTGAAGTTCGGTCTTAATAACATCGATGCCAATTACGCCAACTACGAGTTCAGCGATCAGGCCGATGTACTGATTCATGCGCGTCTGGCCGCAGATGCGGCGGGTGCTACACGCATGGACAGGCCTGAATGGGGCGCGGTCAATCCCAAAAACGGCGAGGTCTACATGACCTTGACCTACAATCCCTCGCGCGCGCTAGAGCAAATCGATGCAGCTAATCCACGCGTCTACAACGACACGCATGCGGGCGATTCCGGTAAAAGCAAAGGCAAAGGCAAAGGGAATGGCAAGGGCAACGTCAATGGCCACATCATTCGCTGGGCCGAGCAGGATGGCCGGGTAGGCGCGACAAAATTTCAGTGGGATGTTTTTCTGTTTGCTGCGCGCTCGAGCGCAGATCCACAAAATATTAATCTGTCCGCACTGACCGCCGACAATGACTTCTCCAGCCCGGACGGGTTATGGTTTGCGCGTAGTGGTTTGCTTTGGATAGAGACAGATGATCACGCGTACCGCGATGCCAGCAACTGCATGCTGCTGGCGGCGCTACCCGGCAAGGTCGGTGACGGTGGTACACGTACCATTGTCAGCCGCGAAGAAGACAAAGAACGTCCCATGACGACGCATATCGGCAAAGCGGCGGAGGCGTCCTCATTACGTCGTTTCCTGGTGGGGCCTGTCGATTGCGAAATCACTGGCCTGGCCGAATCACCTGACGGACGCGCACTGTTCATCAACGTTCAGCATCCGGGCGAAACCACCACCGGTAAAGAATTCAGCATTGCTGATCCCTCGAGTTATCTGAGTCACTGGCCTGACGGTGACAAGGCACGACCACGATCTGCCACCATTGTCATTACACGCAAAGATGGTGGACTCATCGGTGCTGATCTCGTATGACGGTGGTACTTGTCATCGAAATGCAATCTAACGGTCATTATGTTGAATTAATCAGTCGTTACACTTCTTGTATTACAACAAGGAGGAAGAACGATGCGACTGATGACCGTCGGTACGGATTCAACCCCGAACTTTCCCAAGCTCTCACTGAGTCTGGCCAGCACGGCAGAGGAAGTTCGTGAAGTTCAGCGCCTGCGCTACAAAGTCTTTGTCGAGGCCATGGGTCTCGACACTCTGCAAAATCACGAAGGACTCGAAAAAGACGAATTCGACGAATATTGTGATCATCTGATCGTCCGTGATACCCACACCCTGAAGGTCGTCGGCACCTACCGCGTGCTGGGGCAGCGCGGTCTTCAACATACCCGCAACTTTTATTCCGAAAACGAATTTGATCTGAGCCGACTGGCACATCTACGCTCACGCATTCTCGAAGCAGGTCGTGCCTGCATTCATCCTGACTATCGCAGCGGTGGCGTAATCATGATGCTCTGGGCGGGTCTGGCCGCCTGCATGCGCAAAGAAAAAGCAGATTATCTAATCGGCTGCGCGAGCGTCAGCCTGGCCGATGGCGGCAACACGATCAACAGTATTTACAGACAACTCTCAGACGAACACCTTTCGCCAACTGAATACCGGGTCACACCTCGGCTACCCTTCCCCTTGCATGACGATGCGCTCACCAACAAAGTAACGCTTCCACCGCTCATTAAGGGCTATCTGCGCAGTGGCGCATGGATTGGTGGCGAGCCGGCATGGGATCCGGATTTTCATAGTGCAGACCTGTTCATGATGCTGCCACTGGAACGACTCGACAGCCGCTATGCCAGACACTATCTAAAAGAAACGGAGAGCGCGTGAACGCGAGAGACAACTTCATGAACGCAGGGAAAAAATCAAAAAAATCTCTTAAGAAACCCAAGCCTTTACGCTTCAACACGATCTGGATTTCCGACGTTCACCTAGGTACGAGTGGATGTCAGGCAGGTCGCCTGCTGGAGTTTCTGAAGGCTACCGAATCGAACGTCCTGTATCTGGTGGGCGATATCGTCGATGGCTGGCAGCTGAAACGGCGCTGGTACTGGCATCAAACACACAATGACGTCGTGCAGTTGGTATTGAAAAAAGCAAAAAAAGGCACGAAGGTGATTTTCGTTCCGGGCAATCACGATGAAGCAATACGTCAATTCATCGGACTCGATTTTGGTGGCATCAAGATTCGCGATGAACTGATCCATACCTGCGCCAATGGCAAACGCATGTTGGTCTTGCATGGCGACCGATTTGACGGTGTGATCGCCTGTGCAAAGTGGCTGGCCTATGTCGGCGACTCGCTCTATACCATGATCCTTAAATTCAACCAGTACTACAACGCCTGGCGCGCACGGTCCGGTCTGCCCTACTGGTCGCTGTCGCAGTACCTCAAGCTCAAGGTAAAAAATGCAGTGAGCTACATCACCTCCTTCGAAACCGCGCTGGCCGAAGAAGCCAAGAAGCAAGGCGTCGATGGCATCATCTGCGGCCATATACACAAGGCCGAAATCAGAGAGATCGACGGCGTCCTCTACTGCAATGATGGCGACTGGGTCGAAAGTTTGTCTGCGCTCGTCGAGGAAGCCAGTGGCGAGCTGCGTCTGATCGACTGGCATGAGGTCATGCTGCGCTGGGAGCAATCGCAATTTCTGCGTATCGAGGAAGAAGTCTGCGCGGTGCCTGCATGAGCACCATCATCCAACGTCAGGAACTGCAT
>JBIIEY010000306.1:0-3023 GCA_044237595.1 Burkholderiaceae bacterium
AACGGCGCTGTCCTGCCTGCGTGAAGACCTGCCAGCGTTTCACTACATGATCGCTATCGCCGGTGGTGATTCGGTACGCTGCGCACCCTACACGCTATTCGGCACAGACACATTGTCAGCCTATGCGGTAGAAGCTCTCTCTGATCGCAAGGCCTGCTTGCTGGCCAATCATGGTCTGATTGCGCTCGGCAGAGATCTGGACGAAGCGATGGCCGTGGCCACTGAAGTCGAATCGCTATGCCAGCAATATCTAATTGCACGCCAGAACGGTAAACCGGCACTACTGTCTGCACAAGAAATGCGGCAAGTGATTGATCGTTTCAAAACCTATGGCAAACATGCCACCTCATCCGAATAAATCATGGACTTCACCCAATTCATACGTACGATTCCCGACTATCCCAAGCCAGGCATTCAGTTTCGCGACATCACGACCTTACTGAAAGATCCAGCCGGTTTCAAAGCCTGCATCGACAGCCTGATCGAACGTTATCGGGGTCAATCTATCGATAAGATCGTGGGTATTGAATCACGTGGGTTCATGTTTGCAGCACCACTCGCCTTTGCGCTGGGTATAGGTTTTGTTCCGGTACGTAAGCCGGGCAAGCTGCCGGGAAAAACGACCGGTCATGACTATGCGCTCGAATATGGCACCGATCGGATTGAGATTCATGATGATGCGATTACCTCAGGCGAACGTGTTCTGATCATTGATGATCTGCTTGCCACGGGTGGCACCGCCGAGGCGGCTGTGACACTGGTACAAAAAATGGGCGGCTCAATAGTTGAGTGTGCGTTTCTAGTCGATTTGCCCGATATCGGCGGCAGACAGCGACTTGAAAAAATGGGACTTCCCGTTTTTGCTCTATGCGAATTCGAAGGGGACTAGCATGACGCAAGCCGTGGTCACCCTGCGCTGGATAAACGAATCAGGCAAGCAGTGGCTGGAGATGATCGACCAGACTCGTCTGCCGGCAGTTTTTGACTATCTGTCCTACGACAGCGCGCGAGGTGTCGCCGAAGGTATTCGAACCATGGTCGTGCGAGGTGCGCCCGCCATCGGTGTGGCGGCCGCCTATGGTGTGGCGCTGGAAGCTTTACGGCTGCTTGATTTGCCGCGCGCCGAATTTGATCAGCGTCTGCAACAGGGCTTTGAAGTACTGGCCGAGAGTCGACCCACAGCGGTCAATTTGTTCTGGGCGCTGAATCGCATGAGAGAGTGCTGGCAACAGCATGGTACCGCTGATGCTGCAACGCTATCCGATGCGTTGCTCAAAGAGGCTAAAGCGATACATAGCGAAGATGTGGATATCAATCTCGCCATGGGTGCCGCTGGTGCCGCGCTCTTGTCCGATGGTGCGCGTGTCCTCACACATTGCAACGCGGGCGCGCTGGCCACTGCCGGCCACGGCACCGCACTGGGCGTGATTCGCTCCGCTGTCGCTGCGGGCAAACGTATTTCCGTGATTGCAGATGAAACTCGTCCCTTTCTGCAGGGAGCACGTCTGACGGCATGGGAAATGGTGCAGGAAAAAATTCCCGTCACACTCATCACCGACAACATGGCCGGTCACATGATGGCTCGCGGTGAAGTTGATGCAGTGATCGTCGGAACCGATCGCGTTGCAGCCAATGGCGATGTCGCCAACAAGATAGGTACCTACATGGTGGCAGTGCTGGCACACCGACACGGCATTCCGTTTTATGTCGCCTGCCCGCTGTCGACCATCGACATGAAGATCGCTTGCGGCGAAGATATTCCGATTGAGGAACGCTCGCCGCTGGAAGTGACAGGCTACCGCGATTGTCAGTGGGCAGCTGCTGGCGTGATAGTCAGGAATCCTTCGTTTGACGTAACGCCCGCCGAGCTGGTGACGGCACTTATTACGGAGAAGGGCGTGATACACCAGCCGGACATGCACAAATTGAGACAGCTGTTCTCGTGACTGAAGATAACGCCTAAGATTTTTCAGGCGTCGCCAGCTTCTTCAAAAAATGGCCGTCGCATAAGTTCGGGGATATCTTCGGGCGGTACCGGCTTGGAGAGTAGATATCCCTGAATTTCATCGCAACCCATCGCCTGCAACTTGCGCAGCTGCTCTGCCGTTTCCACACCTTCAGCCACAACGGTAATATCAAGGCTGCGCCCAATCGAAACGATGGTCTCGCACAAAGTCTCGCTCTGATAATCCTTACCCAGCTTTCGTACAAAAGACTGGTCGATCTTAATTACGTCAATATTCAGACTCTGTAATTGAGATAGTGACGAATAGCCTGTACCAAAATCATCAATCTGTAATTGAATTCCCAAGTCGCGAAGCTTGTGCAGCTCCTTGATGGCTGTTCCCGCTTCATCCAACACGCTTGATTCAGTAAGCTCGATGGCGATCAGTGATGAGTGCAGGCCATGCTCTGTCAGGCAAGTACTGAGCATCAAACGCAAAGACTCGTCACGCAACTGAAGCGCCGACACATTCACCGAGACGCGTTTCATGCTAACGCCCTGAGATCTCCAGGCGGCCATCTGCGCACATACTTTACGAATGACCAATTCACCCATAGGAATCACCAGACGAGTCTGCTCAGCTACGGCAATGAACTCTGCCGGTGATACTAGACCGCGCTCTGGATGCTGCCAACGTATTAGCGCTTCCATGCTGGAAAACTGACCGGTCGTCGCATTGGCTCGCGGCTGATAAGCTATTACAAATTCATCATTTTGAATTGCCCGCTGGAGGTCGCGCTCAATCTGTGCTCGGTCTCTGATGTTTTGAGCGTATTTTTCGTCATAGTGCCGATATTGGGATTTTCCCTGTGACTTGGCCTCATACATAGCGATGTCTGCCGCCTGCATCAGTACCTGGATATCATTTCCATCGCATGGATGAACACTGATACCTATTGATGCCCTCAAGGGAAATTTTTCCCAGCAAGTTCCCACTACCGAATGGGCGATTGACGCCATGAGTATCTGCGCCTCTGCGCTGCCATCACCATCGATCAGATCATCAAGAACGACAATG
>JBIIEY010000039.1:0-10409 GCA_044237595.1 Burkholderiaceae bacterium
CACGCCCAGCAAGGATCCCGGTGGCTTCACCTACGGCGGCTATTCCAAAAGCATTGTGGTGGATCGTCACTTTGTGCTCACCGTACCCGACTCGCTGGACCCTGCGGGTGCCGCGCCTCTGCTATGCGCAGGCATCACCACCTACTCTCCGCTGAAACACTGGAACGTCAAGCCCGGCATGACGGTCGGTGTGATCGGACTCGGCGGTCTCGGCCACATGGGGATCAAATTTGCGCGTGCCATGGGTGCGCATACCGTGATGATTACGAACTCGGCCCACAAGGCGGAGGACGCCAAACGTCTTGGGGCGGACGATGTACTGCTGTTCTCTGACAAAGACGCGGCTGCGCGCTATGCGGGCAAGTTCGATTTCCTGCTCAACACCATACCCGTGCCACATGACGTAACCGGGTACATGGAACTGCTGAAAGTTGATGGTACGCTGTGCGTGGTTGGTTCAATTGGACCGACATCAGAGCTCAATTCCCGACCGCTGATCTTCGGACGGCGCAGCATTGCCGGCTCGCTCGTCGGCGGTATTAAAGAGACGCAGGAAATGCTGGATTTTTGTGGTGAGCATCAGATCGTCTCTGATATCGAGATCATTCCGATGCAGGATATTAATCTCGCCTATGAGCGCATGCAGACCAGCGATGTGAAATATCGCTTCGTGATTGATATTCGCCAGTCACTCAGCTGATGTGGTCTGAGCAGTGATACGCGAAGCGCCCATGATTGAATTCATCAACGCCTTCAGAAACACATGAAAAAATTAACGTTTGGATTTCTTGCCGTACTGGTCTCGCTGATCGTCATATTCAGCCTGTACACCTGGATTACGCTCAGTTGGTCTTATTCGACTGGCGAACGCGCTGGTCTGCTGCAGAAATTTTCAAAGCGAGGATGGCTTTGCAAAACCTGGGAGGGCGAACACCTGCTGACAACGCTTCCCGGCGTGGTCCCGGAAAAATTCCTGTTTACGGTTCGTGATGACCAGCTGGCCAGTCAGCTGTCTGCGCATGCAGGTCAGCGGTTGGTGCTGAAGTACTCACAGCACAAAGGGGTTCCCTCCTCATGCTTCGGCGATACCGAGTATTTTGTGGAAAGCTTCGAAGTCCTCAAGAATGAATAACCAAGGAAATTGGTCGACTTAAAACTGCGCTTGGACCACCGATTGGTATACATTAGAGAAATAATCGCCGGTGGCCAAGCAATTCATGCTCGCCGAGGGACCCCGTCAGAGGAGTAACGCCATGGATCAGAAACGCAGAGATTTTCTGGATTTGACAACGACGCTAACAATGGCGATTGCGGGCGGCGCCTTGGTGCCCTGGTCTGCGCAGGCAAAGGAATGGGATGGGCTGCTCAAGACCAAAACCTATCAGGAAGTAGCGCATACCCTGGGTGGTGATCTGGTGGTGGAAAGCACCGCGATTACGGTATCTGGGCCAGAGATGGTTGACAGCGGATATATCGTCCCGGTCTCCGTCGAAAGCCGCCTAGAGGGTACCGACCTGATCGTACTGGTCGTACAGAAAAACCCGACCCCCGTGGTCGGCGTCTTCAAATTCCCGGAGGGGACACAGCCGTCGCTGAACACCCGGATCAAGATGGGCGAAAGCTCACCCATCTATGCGGTGGTCAGAGCCAATAATAACTACTATGTCGCAAGCACCATTATCAAAGTGCGGGCCGGTGGCGGTGGTTGCGGTTGATATCAGGAGCCCATCATGAGTGAACCCATGCGCATCAGAGCAGTACAAGTCAAGGATCTCATCGAGGTCAAATTGATGATCCGTCATCCCATGGAGTCCGGACTTCGCAAAGATGAAAATGGCAAGAAAATCCCGGCCCATTTCATCGAGACACTGGAAGTCAAATGCAACGACAAGATCGTCTTGGAATCTTATCTGGGCATGGCCGTGTCAGAAAATCCTTTCTTGCAGTTCAGCTTCAAGGGTGGCGCAAAAGGCGACATGCTGGAAGTGACCTGGAAAGATAATCGCGGTGATGCACGCACCGATAAGGCCGCCATCGGCTGAAACCTGGCGCACCTGCCTTGACAGGTCATGCTCGATCAGAAGCGGGCTTGGCGGTAGTGTGGGAAATTTAGCATTGTGAGCACCGAAAAACGGTGCGGTCACCACGTCTCAACTGAGCTTCATGGTCAGATAAATCGCAAAGCTGAGCAGGGCTATCACGACAGCGCTTGTCACATACAAACGAATAATGAATTCCCGCTGGCTTGCTCTGGCCTTCTGCAGGCGCTCATCAATCGCCGCGGGATCGTTGCTTGCGGGCGCTGCAGAGGATTGCACGGCCTTTAAGGCCTCGAGCCCTTCCCTGACTTCGGACGGGGTCTGATCCGCTCCGCGAGAATCTTCCATAGCAGCCTCTTGCCTTCTTTTTTTAACAAGTCATTGAGCACTCAACTTACCGCTTATCTTACACACCACCGCCCACTCCCGACAAGAAATCCTGATTGGGCTTTGGCGAGACCAGGCAGGGTCCGTGAGATAATCCGGCTTATTCGTGCACCGGCATTGATCTGCCGAGCTCAGAGAGGAATGACGAAATGAACGGGATGAGAATGTCACTCGGGGGAATGGCAGTTATCTGCTCATCCCTTTTTTTCACAGGTACTCATGCACAGGAATCCAGAATCGCCACGCAGTCGGTTCGTTGCGCAGCGATTTACTCGGTGCTCGGAGAAACCGCTGCGAACGAGCCAAAATATCAGACCAGATTCAAGACTGCGGAAACGATTTTTTCCGAGCTGTTCATCAAAGAATATCGCGACAAGAAAGACAGCGTAACACTGGATGAAGCCCATCGCCGGCGCGATTTAGTTCTGAAAGAATTCAAAGACACTTACACAAACCGCCGCGCTTACATTATCGAAGAAACCGTCTTGTGCGGCGCCTGGGGCGAAGGATTTCTAGTTCAGGGCGACACCTACAGTTACGTCCCTGTCATTCCCAAAGTGATACCACAAACTATCAGAGCAGACTACGAAGCCCGGGGCAGTACCGCATTCGCTGGCTGGGTACTCAGGTAGCAGAAGGAAGAAACCATGATCAGATATCTGACGATGCTGCTAGTGCTGTGGGCCATAGCGGGAACTCAGCTCGCTCAGGCACAACGCCTGTATGACGGCAGTGGCCGACAAATCGGTCGTGTTGATGGCGAAAGGTATTACGACAGCTCAGGCCGACAAATAGGTCGTCAGGATGGCATGCAGATTTATGACAGCTCAGGCAGGCAGCTTGGGCGTATCGATGGCGATCGCGTTTACGATAGCTCGGGACGGCAAATTGGGCGTATTGATGGTGAGCGCCTCTACAGCAGTTCGGGCAGCGCCATGGGACGTATCGATGGTGAGCATATTTATGATGCCTCTGGTCGGCAGATTGGTCGCACGGATGGACTTCGCCGCATGCAGACAATTATCTGGTTTTATTTTTTCATGTAGGACCGTCTTGCCAGCTCAGTGCACACCCTGTACGCTGCTCGAAGGCCGCGATATCTTCTGCGGTATCGAGATCAATAATGAAATGTGCATTGGACGTTTCGTACCGATACACCAGCCCAGGGTGTTCATCGATATAGCGCCTGAAATCTGCGTCATCACCACTACGCAGCATGGTTGCGATCACTTCACCTGAAAACACGACAGGATTGCCGCGCTGACCCTGCACTACCGGATAAAGCACACCGGTGTCAGCTGGACACTGCGCAAAGGCGGTGATCAACTCGCTCAGATCAGCAGTGCCAATCAATGGCTGATCTGCCAGCACCACCATTACCCTATCGAACCCGGAACCCAAGGCAGTGACACCCAAGCGGACCGAAGATTGCTGACCGCGCTGCGGCTCTGGATTTCTGACAAAGCGCACCGCCTGATCACTGATAGCCGCTTCGATCTGCTCATGATGATAGCCCGTGACAACGACAATCTCGTCGACAGGAATCTCGCGCAAGGCCATCAAATGCCGATGGATCAAGGGGATTCCTTGCAAACGCAGCAGAGATTTAGGCACCGATCCCATACGCGAGCCCTCGCCCGCTGCGAGTAGTACTGCACCGATTTTCATGGGTTTATCCGGATTCATGAAGTGAGTAATATCTGACTGCATCTCTATGATGAGCTAGACTACGGTCGCCTGCGATTTTATAGTTTCCATTACAAAAATGTCATTCCCGCAGATGATTTGCAGTGCGCTTGCCGGCGTCATCATGACGGCCCTGAGTCTTGCATGGGCAGGGCCCGTCGATGCACCCGCCACACAGGCATTGCCCGATACGCGACTGGACGCGCCAGCGTCGAATAAAGCACAGTCTCCTTTGGCGACCGAGGCCGCGATCACCGCATCCTCAGAAACACAGAACGAATCGCTATCGCAGGGCATGAGCATCGTGTCGGAAGCCAGCAAGTATATGGGTATACCTTATCGATGGGGCGGCACATCACCGCTGACCGGCTTTGATTGCAGCGGTTTTGTGCAGTTTATTTTTCGCCATACGCTCAATATCAAGTTGCCTAGGATGCCCGTGGACATGTCGCGCCTGGGATCGCGTGTCAGCCGTGAAGAACTCGCCCCCGGCGATCTGGTGTTTTTCAATACGCGCGGCGGTAAGTTCACGCACGTTGGAATTTACGTCAACGATGCTCAATTCATTCATGCACCTATGCCGGGCACTCGTGTGACTACGAGCCGCATGGATAGTGCTTATTATCGCCATCGATTCACTTATGCGGTGCGTATACCAACTGAGTGATACGTTTAAATTTTTTCTCTTACTTGCTTATTGATTTCATGAACTCATATCCACGCCTCCGAACACGCTATCTTCGCAACACACTACTCACCTCCCTGCTGATGCTAGGTACGGGCTTGATGCCTGCTGTTCAGGCAGAGACTCCGATGGAAGACAGCTTGCCAAAATTTGTGAACTGCTCGAGCACACCGATCGATCCGGCAGCAAGCGACATACGTCTGGCTGCAACAGGTGATCTGGTCTTCTCGGAAAATCCTCAGATCAACCGTAATGCCTTTACGGAATTCATGCCTTTTCTGAGTAAAGCAGATCTGGTCTTGGGCAATCTGGAAGGACCCATCACGGATGCCAACACACCACGCAAGCCTTATGTACCGGGTCGCTCGTATTCGTTTCACTATCCTGTCGAAACCGCTCAGATTCTGAAAAAAGCGAATTTTCATATTTTGTCGATTGCGAACAATCATGCGCAGGACTATGGCACAACGGGTTTCGCTGATACACAACGGCATCTGACTGCGGCGGGTATTGAGCACACGGGCCTCAAAGGCAGTTACGTGATTCGACCCGTCAAAGGGATCAAGATAGGCGTGATCGCACTTGCGCATTACCCGATGTATAACAATGTGCTCGAAATAGAGGTAACAGCCAAACTGGTTGCCGAAGTTCGTTCCAAGAGCGACCTGGTTATTCTTTTTTATCAGCTCGGTGGCGAAGGCGATGCCTATGCCATGATCACCAATGAGGATGAAGTTTTCCTGGGTGAGCAACGTGGCAACGCAAGAAAATTTGCTACTGCCATGGTCAAAGCCGGCGCGGGTGCACTGATCGCTCACGGCCCGCATCTGGTGCGCGCAGCAGAATGCATCAACGGCGTACCCGTACTGCATTCCATCGGTAATTTTGTTGGCGCAGGTGGCTTGAGTGCGCAGAATCTCGCGAATGTTTCGACTTTTCCCGAGATGATGTTTGACGCCAGCGGAAAATTCAAATCAGTTCGTATCGTACCGGTGACATTCACGCCGGAGCGCTTGCCCAAAATTGATCCCACGGGTCGCTCGGTGCACCTGATCAATTGGCTCAATTACCGAGCAACAAAAACTATCCCTGAGTTTCATGCACTGAATTTTAACGGCTACAAAGATCAGGCAGATGTCTTTGAAAAATGGTTCAGGTCGACGCGTTTTGGTGCGCAAGCGCCGCGGGATTGATAAATTAGATTGATCTCTTAATTTATCGTAGCCATACGCGATCCGACCTTCAGCCGGGCGTTTTCAATTTCAGCGGAAACCACCGCCTCAAGGGTGGGACTGGTTTTGCCCATGGCTTGGACGAGACGCTCTGTCCAGTCGAAGTATTCAAGCTTGTGCTGATCGGACCAAGCTTTGGGTGCCATGGGACTAGCCAGCGTGCGAATGCTTTCGATGACTTCGGCGAGTTTGATCAGCCTGGCCTTTCGAGATAAATGCGGTGCCGAGCGCATGCGCAAGGCCTTGCGGGTGACTGGCGAAAAACGGGGGTGATCCGTCACCTCGGCGACGATGAAAGCGATCTCACTGCCGAACACGCTCGCCAATTCGGCCTCATTGGTCTCCGTGGTCTGAAGGATGTCATGCAAAATGGCACTCGCCAGCAAGAATGTATCAGTCTCACCTGCCTCTTCCGACAACACACGAACAAGATCTTCGGCGTTGGCCACACAGGAGGTACCCACCTCCGATTGAGGCTTGGCGAGCGCTAACTTCCCGGCTCGGAAAGTCTTCGCTTTGTCGATGAGTGGGGACTGGATCGTCATGATTTTCTATTCGATAACATCATTAAACTTCGACTTCAGCGTATATCGGCGCTGGCCTTTCGGTCCAGCACGGCGCCGCTCTGCGCATGGCGGCCATACAGGGTATTTATCGACAGCAGACGCTCTTTCCAGAGGCCAGTCTGCAAACGCATGCTAACCTGCTGCCCCATGTCCAACTCCAGCCTTCCCGTCAGCCCCGATCTGATCGACTCGCGTTACGCATTCTGGCGTCTGCTCAACACGCTGGTTCTCGTTACCCTGGGCAGCGCAGCCATGTACGTGGTGGTCGTGATTCTGCCGGTCGCACAAGCTGAATTCGGCAGCGATCGCGCGGGTGCCGCACTGCCCTACACCGCACTGATGATCGCCTTCGGTATCGGCAGTCTGGTCATGGGAAGACTGGCGGATCGCTTCGGCGTTTATCGCGTGCTCATCATTGGCGGTCTGGGCAATCTCGCTGGCTTCCTTTGGGCCAGTCAGTCGCCTGGCTTGGTGAGTCTGACACTCGCCCATGCGCTGCTTGGCATTGTGGGTTGCTCCGCCACGTTCGTTCCACTGCTGGCCGACACCGCACTTTGGTGGAAAAAACGTCGTGGCATAGCGGTAGCCATTTGCGCCAGTGGCAACTACGTCGCAGGAACCGTCTGGCCGGTTGTCATGCAGTGGGGTATAGACCACTTTGGCTGGCGGGCCAGTTATCTCACGCTGGGCTGCTTTTGTGGCGTGGGTATCATGCTGCTCGCACTGCGCATGAAAGTCCGCCCGCCGATTGCAGATGCAGCCGCGGAAAATCCGATCTCGGCGTTTACCTCAGACCGACCGTTTGGTCTGAGCCTGACACAAGCGCAGGTGTTGCTCTGCATCGCTGGTATGGCCTGCTGTGTCGCCATGTCCATGCCTCAAGTGCACATCGTTGCCTATTGCAGTGATCTGGGTTTCGGTGCGGCGCGTGGTGCGCAGATGCTATCGCTCATGCTGGGCTTCGGCATCGCCAGCCGGCTAGTCTCCGGGCTTATTTGCGATCGTATCGGCGGCATACGCACGCTGCTACTGGGCTCGACCTTGCAGGGTATCGCGCTGCTCTTGTTTATTCCTTTCGATGGTCTGATGTCTCTGTATGTGATTTCAATCATGTTCGGCCTGTTTCAAGGCGGGATCGTGCCATCCTACGCAATCATCGTGCGCGAGTATTTTCCTCCGGCTGAGGCTGGTGCTCGCGTTGGCTCCGTAATCACCGCAACACTGTTTGGCATGGCACTGGGCGGCTGGATGTCGGGCAAAGTGTTCGACCTGACAGGCTCGTATCAGGCGGCCTTCATCAATGGCGTCGCCTGGAATTTGCTCAATCTTTCAATCGCCGGTTGGCTCTACTGGCGCATGGGCGGATGGCGTCGCGCTCACAACGCCTGAATCACAAACGAAATACAACAGCGGTCACGTCATCGCGCCGCAAGTTATTGCCCTGCCAGGCATCGAAGTCTGCTTTCATTGCCTTTGAAATTTCGCTCACAGATGCATTGGCATTATTCATTAGCACCGATTGCAGACGGCGATAGCCGTAACTGACACGACGATCATCGAGTCCGCCAATCTGGTCGGTGAATCCGTCAGTAACGATCACGAAGGTGTCATCCTTTTCGTAATTAATGACTTGAAGTTCAGGCCGATCATCCTCGGTCAGTCGTTGCGAATAACCCAGACTAATGCGAGCCGCTGGATGGCGCAGCACCTCACCGGAATTTTTCAGTTGCCACAATTCCAGCTTCGCACCGGCGTACTCCAAACGTCGACGCTCGGGATCTATACGAAGAATACAAGCATCGCAACCATCATCACTTTCACTGTCCGGACGGTCCTGATTCAGCCCAGTTCGAACATAGTGATCGAGTAATTGCAAAGCATCGACTGGATCATGATCCGTATCAGTTGCGTAAATACGTTCGAACGAATTGCTCACCAGCAGAGACAGCATCGCGCCCGGCACACCATGACCCGTACAATCAGCCACAGCCAATACAAAAGGCCCTTCATGTTTCGATGAAGAGACCCACCATAAATCGCCGCCGATGGTGTCTCGCGGCTCCCAGATGACATCGAAAGAAGCAAACCTACCCTCAAGTCGCAAGGCTCGCGGTAATTGTCCTCGCTGGAGACGACTCGCATAATTGACCGAGCCCACCAGCATCTGATGGGCCTCATCAAGCTCCTTGTGCTGCGAGGCGAGCTCCGCAGTGCGCTCGGCCACCGTTGCTTCGAGTATGCGATTCTGTCCCTCGACCAATTCCTGTTGCGCCTTCAAATTGATGGCCAGCTCTTCCTGTAGCCAGCGAGTGCGACTCACCACAGCCAGTGCCATGATCAGCGCCTCACAGCACAAGCCTATGGCCTGAGCCGTATTGGAATTCTGCATCAGCAGCCCGAAACCTGATGGCTCAAGCAATGAGAAAGGTGAAGGTACGCCGGCTAGTCCAAGAATGAAAATCGAGCGGAATGTCAAATACGGCACGATTGCATACATAAAAAATTTGGCAATATTCAAGCCCTGACGGTAACGAATGAATGCAATCGTGTAGAAAGAAATCAACAGCATCAAAGTAATCATGCCCAGCGGCAGCCAGAGGATTTTTACAGGTATTTCATGAGGAACGAACGACGTTAAAAGATAATGTCCTGCATAGATGGCGACATACAGATAAACTGCCTTGTGAACCATCGGGAAATGCTCGCGGACATTGAGAAACGATGCCGCAAAAAATGCGTAACAGATAGCTTGCAAGTAGCCAAAGCTGACAAACAAGGGCCAATAGATACTCTGATGTCCATACGTCAGGCCCTCGACATCAACTACAAATTCTGACAGGCGTGGACCCTCGGGCATGGAATTGCTCAATATCTGGCAGAAAGCCACCACAATCCAAATGCTGTAGGCAAAGCTTGCGCCATCCTTGTTTTTTGCTGCTGAAAATGATCCGAACACAGCCAGTGCAAACAAGACACCCAGCAGCGCACCCTCAAGATAAAGACCGAAACGTCGCGCTTCGGAAAATTTCAGTTCGTCGTAAAAGTTGAGACTGAAACTCCTTGGAGGAAGATTGCTATTTGCCTGTACCTGCGTGAGGACCAGTACTTCTTCACCGGGATGCAGAGAAAAGCGCGTGAATTGGCTCTCGGTCTTTCTCGATCCTGAAGCAAAGGGATTGATATCGACGAGCCGGTTATAACTGGCATAAAAAACACCGGACGTTTTCAAAGACTCGACTTGGCCATTGGCACGTATGACGTGACTATGAATGCTTCCCCAGCCCGAGGGGTCGATCCTCAGAACGATGTCTTCTGGCAGACGGCTGCTGAATTTCTGCGCTACCCAATAGTGACGACCCGATTGGATTTGCTGAATTTCCGCAGGTCGCTTGAAAGCCGCTGATGAGGCGATGATCTGGGCGATATCTTGCTGACCACCTGCATCGTCCAATACACGAACGTCGCGCTTGTCGCTGAAGATGACGGGTGTGTCATCACTCACCTCGAAAGCCGGAAGATCGCTGAAGGCCAGTGCATTCGCATGATTGCCGAGAGCGAGCAGGCACCACCAAAGGTAAATTATTTTTTTCATTATGAGTCTACTCCAGCAACTGGCACGGCTTGCCCGCTTTGATGGCTCGCTCAGCCTCCAATGCGAAATTACGGGAGTTTAAGAAGTCCAGCAAGGGAAAAATCTGAAAAAATGCCAGTCATCCGGCAATGCGGATACTCTCCAAAAGCATCATTGCAAAAAAGTTAAAATCCAATGCCGCTTGATACGGGGAGAGGCTCAACAAATCCACGTTTTATGGCT
>JBIIEY010000307.1:0-3009 GCA_044237595.1 Burkholderiaceae bacterium
CATTTTGTATGCCGCTATCGTCTCGGGTGCCATCGGTGCCCTGTCCGAAACACTGGGTGATGCACAGCGTGCTGCGGGTGCCAGCGAGCGCTTGCTGGAATTACTGGCAGAGCGTTCGCCGATTGCTTCTCCCGAACATCCGCAAGCCCTGCCGGCGCGCGCGGCAAATGGATCGCGTCTGGAGCTGGATCATCTAAATTTTAATTACCCGTCGCGCCCAGATCAGCATGCGCTGGCTGATTTGTCGCTGCATATTGCGCCCGGCGAAACCGTGGCAATCGTAGGGCCCTCGGGCGCCGGGAAGACCACGTTGTTTCAGCTGCTTCTGCGCTTCTATGATCCGCAAACCGGCAGCATACGACTCGATGGTATCGATATCCGTGCGCTGAATCTGCAGGATCTTCGCAATGCCATCGGCATCGTCCCGCAAGACACGGTGGTTTTTTCAGCGAACGCGATGGAAAACATTCGCTATGGCCGTCCCGAAGCCAGCGACGCAGAAGTAATCGAAGCCGCAAAGCTTGCGGCCGCGCATGAATTCATCGAGCGACTGCCCGAGGGCTATCAATCATTTTTAGGTGAACGTGGTGTTCGATTGTCCGGCGGACAAAAGCAGCGCATCGCCATCGCCCGAGCCTTGCTGAAAAATCCGCCCCTGCTGCTGCTGGATGAGGCGACCAGCGCGCTTGATGCGGAATCGGAACGACTGGTGCAGCGCGCACTCGAAGCGGCAATGGTGGACAGAACAACGCTGGTCATTGCGCACCGTCTGGCCACGGTACAGCGCGCCACGCGTATTGTGGTCATGGAGCAGGGACGCATCGTTGAAACCGGCACCCATGCATCACTGGTGGAGGCTGGCGGCTTGTACGCACAACTGGCGGCGCTGCAGTTCAACACGCACTGAGCAATACGCACTGAGGCAAGAAAGCTTCTTTTGCTTCAGTTCTTTTGCTTCAGTTCGTTTGCCCCAGCCTCTCCATGATCAAGCGCTGAAGTTCAAAAAATTCGTCTGACTCACGCCCCATGTCCAGACTGACTTCAAGCAATGCCCGCGCTTCCTCGTCTTCTCCCAATACCGTGTAGCACTCGGCCATGCGAAAAGCGGCCGGCATGAAGGTGGGATCCACTTGCAGAGCGCAAGCATGAAAAGTCGCCGCTAGCAGGGGATCGTTCAGGCTCTGCAGAATCATGCCGGCCATGAACAGGAAACGAATATCCTTGGGATTGCTGATCGCCAGCTGCAGCGCCATCGGCAGCGCCTCCCGATACCGTTGCGCCTGATAAAGCTCATACGCGACCACATACACCGTCTCCAGATGCTCGAGATCGGGCGCTTTCAACAATGCGCGCTCGATGCCGCTGGACAGCGTATCCTGCAAAAGAATCAGCTTGTCTGGAAATTCGCTGGGGCTCTGGTTGACCAGCGCGAGTATCTGAGCGACCTCCGGCAATGACGCGGGCTGGGACGGTGGGCCGTTTTCCATCAGCGAGCGCCTGAGGGCATCAGACTCGCGGATACCCATTGCGCCGCTATATGGCATTCCCGCCACTCGTTGCGCGTCAATCCGCCCGGCATCGCCGAACTGGCATCACCATCCGCTTGCCGACGCTCAGCAAGCTTTTGCTGTACCTGCCCGAAGGTACGTTCAAAAAGTGCGAGCCGCCATTGGGGTACATCCCGCTGCCCAGGTACCGTGGCGGCGAGTCCGGAGGAACTGCCTTTCGGCGGAATCAGTGGCGTAAGCGTATGCGAGGCCATCGCAGGCCGCGCCGGCGCGGGTGAGCCCTGCGGCGTGAATTGGGCATGATTAAGTGAAGTGGGAGAGTTGATTTTGTTCATGGCAGTCTTTTGGCAAGGGTGAATAGAAAGGTGGCAGGTCCTGCAAGGCGAATGAAAATTGTAGGCATGCGCGCGCTCGCTTGGCCACACCTCGATGCATTCGGTTGCAAGCCCGCCACAATTGCGTTCCCCTGAGCACCTCGAAACATGGCAAACAGGGGCAGGCTACCCAAGCCAGGGCTCACGCTACAATACGTACTTCCCTGGAGTCAATTGATGCGCCAATACCTCGATTTCATGCGCCATGTGTATGACCATGGCACCACCAAGACCGATCGCACCGGCACCGGTACGCGTTCCGTTTTCGGCTATCAAATGCGGTTTGATTTGCAGGAAGGCTTCCCGCTGGTCACGACTAAAAAGCTGCATCTCAAATCCATCATTCACGAGCTGATCTGGTTTCTGGCCGGCTCGACCAATATCGCCTATCTGAAAGAAAATAGCGTTTCCATCTGGGACGAATGGGCCGATCCGAAGGGCGATCTGGGTCCCATCTACGGTTACCAGTGGCGCAGCTGGCCCACCCCAGACGGCGGACATGTCGATCAGATTGCACAGCTGATCCAGCAAATCCAATCCAATCCCGACTCTCGTCGGCTGATTGTGTCGGCATGGAATGTCGGTGATATTCCGCAAATGAAGCTGCCGCCGTGCCATGCGTTTTTTCAGTTTTATGTCGCCGATGGCAAGCTTTCCTGCCAGCTGTATCAGCGGAGCGCAGATATTTTTCTCGGCGTGCCATTCAATATCGCGTCTTATGCATTACTGACGCACATGGTGGCAGAGCAGACCGGGCTTGAGGTCGGCGATTTTGTCTGGACCGGCGGCGATTGCCACTTGTATTCCAACCATATGGATCAGGTGCGAGAACAATTGTCGCGCGAGCCCCTGCCCTTGCCCAAGCTCATCTTGAATCGCAAACCGGCCACAATTTTTGATTACCAGTTCGACGATATCGAGATCATCGGCTACCAATCGCATCCCGCGATCAAAGCACCCGTCGCGGTCTAAGCCGGTATCGACTATCATCAGGCGACCATGCCCGCTACGCTCACTCTGATTGTCGCCACCGAACGCCACAATGGCATCGGCATCAACAACAACCTCCCCTGGCGGCTGCCGGAGGATCTTGCGTTTTTCAAACGCACCACCACTGGCCATCCTAT
>JBIIEY010000308.1:0-3006 GCA_044237595.1 Burkholderiaceae bacterium
GAATTGTAAAATCTGAACATGTTGATCCCGATAGCTTCTCTCATCTGTCCAAGTGAAATCCTGTCCCTGGTTCGAAATACCATTCAATAGAATTCTCTGATGCGCTTACAGCAGGAGTCATCCCAAACAAGCGTATCGGTCGATAGCCTGTAGAGTCTTGCGGTATTTAAAATTAACAAGCAATAAGGATCGATATCGTGCCTAAACTTGTCAACGTCAGACCCTTCGTGATCAAGACTGAGCCACCACACAAGGGTGGTCAGTATTGGTATTTCGTGAAACTTGAAACCGATAATGGGCTGGAGGGCTGGGGAGAGACCGCGATTCTGGGCACGCTCAACGGTTTGTCGGCGACTTATCTCGAAATCGTAAAAAATATTTTCGATACCTATCTAAAGGGCGAGGAAGCGCTTGATCGCGAATACATCTATAGCAAGCTGTATTTTGGCTTGACGTTCCAGCACCCGGATTATGTGATCATGGGCATCATTAGTGCCATTGACACTGCGCTCTGGGATATCGCCGGCAAGCACCTAAAAACGCCTGTTTACAATCTTCTGGGTGGAAAAATACGCGATCGTGTACGTAGCTATACCTATATTTATGACCCTGAAGGTAATCAAAGCTTGAAGGAGACGAACCGGATGTGGACACAAGAGCCGGAGCGTCTGGGTGAAATGGCGGCAAAACTGGTGGATCAGGGTTTCACTGGCTTGAAGTTTGATCCTCTGGTGGAGGTGAAGACGGAGCAGCGTATCTTTAGACCTTGGGAGTTGTCGCAGGAAGAGTTGGGTCATGCAGAACGGGCAGTTGGTGCGGTTCGTGAAGCGGTGGGTGAGAGAGCAGATATTTTGATTGGTACGCACGGACAGATCACACCCTCGGCCGCGATTCGTCTGGCGGCCAGAGTAGAGAAGTACGATCCGCTATGGCTGGAAGAGCCCTGTCCACCTGAGAATTACAGTGAAATGGGCAAGATAGCGCGGGCCACTCGGATACCCATCGCCACGGGTGAGCGCCTAGTCACCGTACATGAGTTTCAGCAGATTTTTGCCGAAAAGGCGTGCGCGTTTGCGCAACCCGATTTAGGTAGCGCTGGTGGTATTACGGCAGTGAAGAAAATCGCTTCAATCGCAGAAGCCAACTACGTGCTGATGGCACCTCATGTTTGGGGTGGTCCGATTATTACGGCGGCAGCGCTGCAGATCGATGCCAATATTCCTAATTTTCTGATTCAGGAAAGCATAGGCACCGCGGGTGGTTTCTTCAATGAGGTCTGCAAGCAGCAGTTCGTTTGGGATAAAGGCGACTTCATTGTGTCAGACCGGCCCGGTCTAGGTATGGATCTGGATGAACGCAGTTTGGAGCGACTTAGCGTATGAGAGTGATATGCGCTTGACTTGATTCGCAATGAAGCCGATTGATCTTCATTTCCTCGCTGGTGGCAGACCGCGTTATTTTTATGCGCTATCGTTAAAAGTAATTCGCCTGGCGGCGCATGTTCATCACTATCGCTGTGGACGCTCCGTCCCGAGCTTTCCCTCGCTGCGTGCGGATAAATAGGCGTACAGGTCAAGAATATGCGCATTCACAGCGGGCTCACTTTGCCATGCGGGCATCTCAACAGGTGCCTCGTCGCGGCGCATGATTTCATCAATATTTTTTTCCAAGGTCGATGGGTCCTGTGATCCCCTGGTGGCTCCGCTACCTAGGTCATAACGTTTCAGTACGAGGGCAGCGAATTGCCGGGGATTTGTTTCCCTAATTTTTGGCAGAAGATCCGGGGCACGATTACTACCCGTGGCCGCCATACCGTGGCAGCTTGAGCACTTATCCTGAAATACTCGCCACCCCGCGTACAAGTCGCCTTTTGGTAGCGCAAGTGCGCGGATTTCGCGGGCTGGTCGGGTATTCGCAAATTCCAGCGTGCAGCCAGAAAGTAGTATGGCTGTGAACAGCAGCACGGAAACGGTTGAATCGGGTGTCTTGTGGATCATGATGTGCTCTAAAAAATCAGATATTAATTGCGCTTTGGGAATCTGGTGTTCATCATCATCGCTGTTTAGATGGCAGTATATTTTTTCGTACTTGGAATTTTTCGCGGAATTTGATACCAGTTTGTTGAAACGCAAAGTTTGGTACGGTTTTTCTTTCAAGCATGACTTTCTCGGGCATATGATCGTCAGTATGTTCATTTTTAAAGGAGAGTTTCCATGTTCGAGTCAAAACCGACCCACGCTGAAAATGAGTTGAAGGCCTTGGTGCGCGATGCGCAAGCGTTGTTTGACGAGGCAACGACCGCCGGTGGCGCAAAGGCAGAAGAGTTGCGTATAAAGGGTATGAAGATGCTGGATCATGCCATCTCAGTGGCACATGATTTGCAAGAGTCAGCAATTCGTAAAGGACGCAAGATTGCGCACGATACGGATGAGTATGTACATGACAAACCCTGGCGCGCAATCGGTATTGCGGGTGCGGTGGGCTTGTTGATAGGTATGCTGATCACGAAGCGTTAGTCGATGAATTCGTCAGCCCGACCGCCTGATGGCGGCCTTATTTCGAATGTGATGACTGTTATCGAAAGCGTGCTTGGGCTGATCGGAGTACGCTTTTCAATGGCGATCATGGAATTCGCTGATGCGCGTGACGCTTTGTTGCGGGTGTTGCTGCTCGGGGCATTTGCGCTACTTGTTGCTGCGTTTGCTCTACTGAGTATTTCTGGAATGATTGTGGTGCTCGCATGGGACACATTGGGCTGGCGTGTTTTTCTGATTCTGTGCATTGGCTATCTCCTGATAACCATAGTTTTGTTGTGGCGGGCCCACAGCATCATCGCAAGTGGAAAAATCGGATTGCCAGTGACACTTGCCGAACTGAAAAAAGATCGGGTAATACTCTCTGATGAGCAGGGCGATTCAGGTTGCCGCGTATGAAAAGAATGGAACGTGATGTTCGACTAAAGCTGCTGACGTGGCAAGGTGCAATCTACAGAGGAGAGATTGTCGA
>JBIIEY010000309.1:0-3002 GCA_044237595.1 Burkholderiaceae bacterium
ATCACAGCATACCGATGCCATCATCACCGAAGACTACAGCCGCGCCATGCGCTTCTTGCGTGAAGTGGATTCTGCCTCGGTCATGGTGAATGCTTCCACACGCTTTGCCGATGGCTTTGAATACGGACTGGGTGCAGAAATCGGTATCTCCAATGACAAACTTCATGCACGCGGCCCGGTGGGTCTGGAAGGACTGACCTCGCTGAAATATCTGGTACTCGGTCACGGCGAAGTGAGGGTGTAAGTAATGTTGTGGATCAAGGCTCTGCATATCGTATTTATCGCTTCATGGTTTGCGGGCCTGTTTTATTTGCCGCGCATTTTCGTCAATCTCGCGATGGAAACAGACACCGCCGCGAACCAGCGGCTCTTGCTGATGGCGCAAAAGCTCTATCGCTTCATGACCATCCTGATGATGCCTGCGCTGGCATTAGGTTTGATTCTTTGGCTTTACTACGGCATCGGCAAAGACAGCATGTGGATGCATCTGAAAGTGGCCCTGGTGTTTGTATTGATTGGCTACCACCATGTCTGCAAACGAATACTGCGTCAATTCGAGCGCGGTGAAAATACGCGCTCCCATGTCTGGTATCGCTGGTTTAATGAAATGCCGGTACTGGGAATGTTTGCTGTCGTGATTCTGGTCGTGGTCAAGCCATTTAACTAAGCCGTTTACCCAAGTAATTTCTCGAAACTGTTTGCATTGAAAAATTAAAAAGAAAGAGACTCCCATGAGCAAGACTGTCGAATATTTCATGGCCCCCGCTTCGCCCTGGGCTTACCTCGGGCATCAGCGCTTTGTTGCCATCGCCAAGAAACACCACGCAAATATTGAACTCAAACCCGCAGATATCGCCAAAGTCTTTGGCGCGACCGGTGGCGTACCTGTTGCACAGCGCCCCATACAGCGACAGGAGTATCGTCTCGCAGAACTCACCCGCTGGAGCAAGCATTTGCAAATCCCGCTGAATCTGCATCCGAAATTTTTTCCGGTGTCAGGCGAGCTCGCATCAAAGCTGATCATTGCCGCTCAGCAGAAGTCTGACACCGATACGGCACTGGCACTGACTTTTGCTATAGGTCGCGCCGTTTGGGCCGAAGATAAAAATATCGCTGATGGCGAGACTCTCGCTGGCATTGCTGACAGTGTCGGACTCAAAGGGGCCGATTTGCTGGCGCATGCCGCAAGTGAAGCCGTTGCTGCCGACTATGCGCGTCACACCGACGATGCACTCGCGGCGCATATTTTTGGTGTGCCGTGGTATCGGGTTGATGGCGAAGGCTACTGGGGTCAGGACCGATTGGATTTTGTGGAACGTGCGCTCATGGCTTGAAGTTGGTCTGGTAACAGTTTTATAGTGCCCGTACCAGTTTTAGTTCGAGTCCGGTTTAAAGCGCTGCACTAAGCTAATGGCTATCAGTCAGGAAAAGACACTGGATCGCCCGGCTTAACGGATAAAAGGTATCCCATGAATCACTCCTATTTCTGCCCCTGCCCCCGCGGACTCGAAGCCGCACTTGCTGCTGAACTCGGCGAAATCGCCACCCAGAGCCGTACGCTGAAAGTACACAATCAAGTCCCCGGCGGTGTCCACTGCTCCGGACAATTATCTGACGCGATGCGCATCAATCTGCATTCCCGCATCGCCTCGCGGGTATTGCTGCGTATCGGACACACCGGCTACACCAACGAAAACGACATCTACGACTTGGCACTCGCATCGACGTGGGAAAACTGGTTTGGCGTCGGTCACACGATTCGTGTGGATGTCACTGCCATCAAATCGCCGCTGAAAAGTCTGGAATTCATCACCCTGAAAATCAAAGATGCGATCTGCGACCGTTTTCGCGATCGCGAAGGTGAGCGTCCTTCTGTAGATACCCGCACACCTGACATGCGAATTTCCGGTTTTCTGGATGCCCGTACCGTTACGCTTTATCTTGATACCTCAGGTGAGCCATTATTCAAACGCGGCTGGCGCTTGGAAACAGGCGACGCGCCCTTACGCGAAAATCTGGCCGCCGGTTTGCTGCGGGTAGCCGGCTGGACGCCGGGCACCCCGCTCTTAGATCCGATGTGCGGCTCGGGCACATTGCTGATCGAAGCGGCACAAATGCTGGCAGGTATACCACCGGGTATCAACCGTTCCTTTGCATTCGAAAAATTTCACAACTTTGAAGCCACTGAGTGGCAAGCGATACGCGAAGCCCTACCTGCGCCAAACGTGCCGACCACACCCACCATTTTCGGCAGCGATATCTCCGGCGACATGCTGGTCATGGCACGCCATAATCTGGAACGCGCAGGTATTCCTTTCGAGATTCCGCTCAAACAGATCGAAGCACAAGAAGTCAAACCACCGACCGACACACCAGGCCTGCTGATCGCCAACCCACCATATGGCGAACGAATCGACGTACGCGGTGACAGTACGCAAGAACCTGATGCCATGGCAATCGCGTTTTTCAGCGCCTTTGGCAGCACGCTGAAAAATCGATTCGCCGGCTGGTCCGTCTGCCTATTTACTGCCGATCTGACGCTGCCCCGTATGCTGCGTTTGAAAGAATCAAAAAAAACGCCGTTTTTCAACGGCGCTATTGAATGCAGATTGTTCAGGTTTGAAATGGTGGCAGGATCAAACAGAAAAAATCCATCCATCTCCTAAAAACGGTCGTTCAATCTTCAATTGATCTCATCAAATTTGTCCGGCATCGTCAGGTTCCAACCTTCCGCATTAATTCGGATTGCTGAAGTCTGCATGTCACGATCACGCGAAAAATACAGTCCCATACTCAAAGTCAGCCTCGCATCAGGGTCAATATACACAAACCGGCCATCCTTTGTTTTGATATCTTTAGCTGGATTTGGGTTCATTTCATAAAAAATCTGAACATCCACCCCACCATCGACACGCTTTTTAAAGCGATATCGGATCTGAATATCTCCTTTGGGAATAAATTCCGCACCATCATCAAGCTTAAAGGGCGACGGCAATCCAGGC
>JBIIEY010000310.1:0-2998 GCA_044237595.1 Burkholderiaceae bacterium
TAAGCTTGATAGTGATTCAGCCTGCACAGGCTGATCGCGTAAAAGATCTTGCTTCGGCCGCGGCAGCACGCACCAATCAGCTGGTGGGTTACGGCATCGTGGTTGGTCTGCAAGGTACGGGTGATGGTGCGCAGGTGGCATTCACTGTGCAGACGATTCGCTCCATGCTCGTCAAAATGGGTCTGGGTCTAGATGGCCCTTTGTCTGATTTTGAAACAGCGGCAGCCGCAGCGGGTCGTTTTGATGTGCAGAACGTTGCAGCCGTGATGGTGACAGCCGAATTGCCTCCCATGGCCAAACCCGGTCAGCGTATCGATGTCAACGTGGGTACCCTGGGTAAAGCCAGCAGCCTGCGTGGGGGCACACTGATAATGACCAGTCTGCGTGGTGTCGATGGTGAGGTATATGCCTTGGCACAAGGGCAGGTGAACACCACCGGTATCGACGCCAGTGGCGCCGGCTCCAAAGTGGCCATTGGTGTGCCGACCTCGTCTCGCATTCCCAACGGCGCCACCGTCGAGCGTATGGTAGATACGCCCTTCGATAAATCCGATTTCATCGTACTCAATACGCGCGATCAGGATTTCACGACCACACGGGCTATCGTTGATGCGATTAACAAGAATTTTGGTGCCGGCACTGCCAATGCTATCGATGGCGTATCGATTTCAGTTCGAGCGCCTGTCGACATGTCGCAGCGTGTGGCGTTCATGAGCATGATAGAAAACCTCGACGTCGTTCCCGGTGAAGCACCTGCGCGTGTGGTGGTGAATTCACGCACCGGCACTGTCGTCATCAGCCGCAATGTGAAAGTCACTGCAGCGGCGGTGTCACATGGCACGATCTCGGTCGCGATTGCAGCGACCAACGAGGTCAGCCAGCCCGGCGCTTTTTCAGGCGGGCAGACGGCCGTCAATCAGAACGCGAACGTCGCGGTCACCGAGCCGAACAAACCCATGTTCCTGTTTCAGGCTGGTGTGGATTTGAGACAGATTGTGGATGCGATCAACCAGGTCGGGGCATCTCCCTCTGCGCTGATTGCGATTCTCGAAGCCCTGAAAAGCTCCGGCAGCCTGCGTGCCGAGCTGGTGGTGATCTAATATGACCGACGGCCTCAACAACTCGACACTGCAGTCTTCGATCGACTTCGCCGGTATGGCGAGTCTGCGCGGACAAGCGCAGCAGAAGACCGACAAGGCGACGCGTGAAACCGCGACCCAGTTCGAGGCCATGTTCATCAATGAGATGTTGAAGTCCATGCGTCAGACCATCGAGAAGAGTGATCTCAATGGTTCGGACGCAGAAGATACTTTTCAAGAGATGTATGACCGCGAGCTCTCACAACAGCTCGCCAAGCGCAATACCCTCGGTGTCGCCGATATGCTGGTCAAGCATCTGGATCGCGACAAGGCACCGCAACCAGCATTGGATGCAAAGGCGCAGCCTATGCCACTCACTCAGGTTCAAGAGGGCATGGCCGTGCAACGCACGCAGTCATCATTGCCGCTGGTGCGTCCCGATAAATTCACACTCAAGCCCGGACGCGTTGCGCCCGTGCCCAACACTGGGGCTGAATAATGAGTGACATGCTCACCATTGGTAGCAGCGCCGTCGCCGCTTATCAGCGCGCGCTGGGTACAGTCTCGAACAACATCGCCAACGTCGGTACCGAAGGCTATGTGCGTCAAGAGACCACGATGGCCGAGAACATGCCGCGCCAGCAGGGCAAGATTTATCTTGGTACCGGCGTGAGTGTTGCGGGTATCAAGCGGGCTTATGACCAGTTTCTCGAACAGAATCTGCGTAACAGCACCAGTGAAATGAATACCCAGGGTCCGATGGTTGATTATGGCAACCGGATCGTAGATATCATGGGCAGCGACACGGTCGGTCTGCCACCCGCACTGGATAAATTTTTTGGTACGGCACGCCAGTTATCGGTAGATCCGGCTTCTACGATCCTCCGCGGCCAATTTTTGCGTGATGCCGATGGACTGGCATCACGTTTTCGCGAATTGTCGACGCAGATGCAGGGTGTCGACACCGAGACACGTGAAGCGATTGCTTCAAAAGTCGCCGAAATCAATACGCTGGCCGGACAGATTGCCACGGTAAACAAACAGCTGGCTGGTAAGCCTTTTGCTGACAGGCAGCCACCCGATTTGCTGGATCAGCGTGATTTGCTGCTGACCAAACTTTCCAAGCTGGTCAGGATTAATGTATCGACCGCCATCAATGGCAGTGTCGGTGTCAGTATCGGAAATATTTCCGGTGAAGGTCAGATCGTCAATGGCGATCGATCGGTCACTCTCGCAGCGAGATTCGATGAGGCTGATCTGTCACGGGTCTCTATCATCGCCGACCCTTACGGAAAAGCACCGGAAGAAGTCATAGGAATCAGTAGTGGTGAGCTGGGTGGTCTGATGGGTTTTCGTGAGCAGGTACTGCAGCCCACGTTTGCATCACTGGATTATCTGGCAACGACCGTCACCAAAGAGCTCAATCAGATTCATCGCAACGGTATTGATAGCCGGGGCGAAGTGGGTCAGGACTTGTTCAGGATTGCTCCGGTCGTTACCACTGATCCTGCAACCGGCAAACGAACCGAGATCGATCGTCCCGCCGCTGGTATTTTTGTTGCGCTTGAAGATACGGCGAAAGTTGCCGCGGGTGCTCTGTTTCGCGTTGTTGAAAATGAAAACAATCTCAGCAATGTCGATGCGACATTGAGTTATTCAGCAAGCTACCCGGATACCTCCAAAGTCAAGCCGCTCTCGCAGGTGTTGAAAAACAATGCCAATCCTTCCGCGGGTATCGCTTCACCGAATGATCTATTGCTAGGCCAAATTCCTTTGGGCAGCAACAACTGGTCGCTGTTCATGGACGGCGCCACTGAGAGCCAGCAGCTTCAGGTCTTTACGCGCGATGGTCGTCAGCTCTTGGGTGGCCCTGTGACCGATGATGTCCAGCTCCGGTCGATGATGACATCAGCTAATGG
>JBIIEY010000311.1:0-2992 GCA_044237595.1 Burkholderiaceae bacterium
CTGCGGGGATTGCTGGAACCTGTGCACGCAGCCCTGCGTCTGGTATCGCTGCTCGAGATTCCAGTCGTCTGCGCCATTAACGGCGCGGTGGGCGGCGGCGGGATTGGGCTCGGTTTGTGTGGCGACATCGTGCTGGCTGCCGAATCCATGAAACTGCGCGGTGGTTACTCCGCGATTGGTCTCACACCTGATGTCGGTGGCTCCTGGTTTGTCACCCGCCGTGCGGGCGCGGCGCGGGCGCGAGATATTTTTCTGACGAACCGGCCGATTTCCGCGGCCGAATGCTTGCGCATGGGTCTGGTGGATGCCGTGCATCCAGATGCCGAGCTAGCGTCAGCTGCGCGTGCGCTGGGACATCAACTCGCCAAAGGGCCTGCACAGGCGCAGGCGCGTATCAAGGCGCTGATTAGCGCAGCATCGCATCATTCCTTGTTGCAGCATCTCGACGCCGAGCGCGATGCGATGTTTGCTTCTGGTGAGACCGAAGATGGTCACGAAGGCATACGCGCTTTTATTGAAAAGCGTGCGCCAAAATTTAATTAATCCACATAACTCTTAAAAAACGGGAACACTATGAAAGCCGTCGTCTGCAAAGCCTGGGGTCTGCCTGAAACACTGGTCATCGAAGAACAAGCGGAAGTGACGCCAGCCGCAGGTGAAGTCATGATCGACATCATGGCTGCCGGTGTGAATTTTCCAGATGTATTGATCATTCAAAACAAATACCAGTTCAAGCCTGAGCTGCCTTTCACGCCGGGTAATGAGCTGGCCGGCATTGTCCGTGCATTAGGTGAGGGCGTGACGAAATTTAAAACAGGCGACCGCGTATTTGCTTTTGTTCCTCAGGGCGCCTTCGCCCAGCAGATCGCTGTTGCCGAAGCCGCCGTACTTCCCATGTCCGAAGCCATGGATTTTGATATGGCTGCGGCGCTCACACTCACTTATGGCACCTCGCATCACGCTATCGTCGACCGTGCGCAACTCAAAGCCGGCGAAACCATGTTGGTCCTCGGTGCTGCCGGTGGTGTTGGTCTGGCTGCGATTGAAATCGGCAAGGCCATCGGCGCGCGCGTGATCGCCGCTGCATCCACCGATGAAAAACTCGCGATCTGCAAACAGCATGGCGCTGATGAACTCATTAATTACACCACCGAAGATTTGCGCGAAGCGATCAAGCGCACCACCGGCGGCAAAGGCCCCGATGTGGTCTATGATCCGGTCGGAGGCAGCTACACCGAGCCAGCGTTTCGTTCAATCGCGTGGCGTGGTCGTTATGTGGTGATCGGATTTGCGAATGGCGAGATCCCCAAGCTGCCGCTGAACCTGCCCTTGCTCAAAGGCGCATCAGTCGTCGGTGTTTTCTGGGGTGATTTTGTGCGTCGTGAACCTGCGCATCACAATACCGCCATGCATGAACTCATGCAATGGCATGCAGAGGGCAAGATACGCCCGCATGTGTCAGCGGCCTATGCACTTGCCGATACACCTCAGGCGCTGATCGATATGGCCTCGCGCAAAGTCACCGGCAAAATCGTGATTCGCCCGCGTCAATGAGGAACGACCCCCAAAACGATGGCCCCAAAGTCTATGCGATTGACGGGGTCACACCCGTCATTGATCCCACAGCCTTTGTGCATCCCACGGCGGTATTGATCGGTGACGTCATCATCGGCCCGGGTTGCTATGTGGGGCCGCTGGCCTGTCTGCGCGGTGATTTTGGTCGTCTGATCATGGAGCGCGGATCCAATTTGCAAGACACTTGTGTCGTGCACGGATTCCCGGGCAGTGACACCGTGATTGAAGTTGACGGTCATATCGGACACGGTGCCGTCATTCATGGTGCCCGCATCGGACGCAATGCGCTGGTGGGCATGAATTCGGTGGTCATGGATGGTGCTGTGATTGGCGAGGCCTCCATCGTCGCGGCCATGTCTTTCGTCAAGACCGGTATGCAGGTTCCGCCTAAAAGTCTGGTCATGGGTATGCCGGCGCGCGTCGTGCGAACTTTGTCGGATGCTGAGATCGAATGGAAATTCAAAGGCACACTCGAATATCAGCAACTGGCGATACGCTGCCGGGAGAACATGCAAGAAGTTGCACCATTGACGGCTGTTGAGCCCGATCGCAAGCGGCTGCGTTTTGAAAAACCCGACGAGATGGTCAAACCCAAATCCCCCGGCGCAGGAAAAACATGACCTATCACACTCTGGAAATCATTCACCAAGGATCACGTGCCACGATCTGGCTGAACAGGCCGGATGTACGCAATGCCTTCAATGAAACTTCCATCGCTGAAATTACGCAAGCGTTTCATGTTCTGGATAAAGACCGCGATGTGCGCGTGATTGTTCTGGCAGCGCGAGGCAGCGCATTTTGTGCGGGTGCTGATCTGAACTGGATGAAAAAAATGGCCAGTTACAGTGAAGAAGAAAACTTTGCCGATGCCCAGGCGCTGGCCGAGATGATGCGGACAATTTATGAATGCAACAAACCCACGATAGCGCGCGTGCAAGGTGATTGCTATGCGGGTGGTATGGGTTTGGTTGCCGCCTGCGATATGGCGCTGGCGGTCGAGACGGCAGGGTTTTGTTTGTCGGAAGTACGTCTGGGTCTGATTCCGGCCACCATTTCACCTTACGTCATTCGCGCCATCGGCGAGCGCGCATCGCGTCGCTACTTTCTCACCGCCGAGCGTTTTGATGCACAAGAGGCGCGGCGTATCGGCCTAGTGCATGAGGTCGTGGCCGAGGACCAGCTTGATCATGACATCGACAAGCTTGTGCATGCGCTATTGGCCTGCAGCCCGCATGCCATCGATGAAGCCAAGCGTCTGGTACGTGATGTGTCAGGCGAAACCATCGAGCCTGAACTTGTCACGGATACGGTGCGCCGTATCGCGCAGATCCGCGTGTCCGAGCAGGGTCGCGAGGGTGTGCAGGCTTTTCTGAACAAACGCAAACCCAACTGGCTGACGGATGCAACGAATCCCTCC
>JBIIEY010000312.1:0-2984 GCA_044237595.1 Burkholderiaceae bacterium
AACGCAACCAGCGCATACATGGCGCCCAATACCAGACCATTGATCAGCTGCTGCGCGAGGATATCCATGCTTACGCCGGACGCGCCGACAGGCCTTTAGGCAGAGGGAAAGTGACATGCTCTTCCACACCGTCTAGCTCTCGCACACTTTTGACGCCCAGCGATTTCAGTGTGGCGACGACATCTTCGACCAGAATTTCAGGCGCCGAGGCGCCGGCTGTCACTCCAATGCGCTGCTTGCCCTCGACCCATGCTGGATCGATTTGCGATGCGTTATCGACCATGTAGGATTCAACGCCGTTTTTCTGTGCAACTTCGCGCAAGCGGTTTGAATTGGAACTGCTGGGACTGCCCACCACGATCACCAGATCTACCTGCGGCGCCATCATCTTGACCGCATGCTGGCGATTAGTCGTTGCGTAGCAAATATCACCTTTCTTTGGCTCGGCAATATCGGGGAACTTGGCACGCAGCGCCGCGATGATCTCTGCCGTGTCGTCAACTGATAGCGTGGTCTGCGACACATAGGCTAGACGATGGGGATCTTTTACTTCGAGCTTTTGCACGTCATCGACGGTTTCGACCAGATACATGCCCGCATCACTTTGTCCCATCGTACCTTCAACTTCAGGATGTCCCTCATGCCCAATCATGATGATCTCGCGATTCTCATCCCGCATTTTCGCCACCTCGACATGCACCTTGGTCACCAGTGGGCAAGTCGCATCAAATACGAGTAGTCCGCGTTCTTCCGCCTCGGCCTTGATTGCTCTTGAAACGCCATGGGCGGAAAACACCAAATGGCTGCCCGATGGCGCATCGGCCAGATCTTCAATAAAGATCGCTCCCTTGGCACGCAGGTCCTCCACCACATAAGCGTTATGTACGATCTCGTGTCTGACGTAGACGGGTGCACCAAATTGCGCGAGTGCACGCTCGACGATTTCGATCGCACGATCAACACCTGCACAAAAGCCTCGCGGCTGTGCCAACAGAATTTCTTTTTCCATGGTTTTTTCCTTCAAGTGCTACCGAGACTAGAGCACACCAATAATGCGAACCTCAAATTTTACGGCTTGGCCTGCCAGCGGATGATTGAAATCAAATAACGCATCTCGCTCTCCCATCTCCAGCAAAACGCCAGCAAACTGTCCTCCGCCAGGCGCAGCAAAATCCACCAGATCGCCGACCGCATAGGTATGATCCGGATCCGAATTTTCCTGCAGCGTCGATAAAGACACTTTTTGCAGCAACTCAGGATTACGAGGCCCGAACGCCTGTTCTGCTGTCAGCTCGAAACTCTGATGCGCACCCTCGGGCAGCCCGATCAGACAAGATTCGAGAAACGGCGCCAACTGGCCCGATCCCACCTGCAGGGTCGCCGGATTTTCGTCAAATGTGCTCACGAGGTCACGACCAGCCATGGTCGAGAGCCGGTAGTGCAAGGTCAGAAAAGTGCTTTCTGTTACGACGGGCTGTGGCGTATTCGACATAAAAATGGGTAAAAAAACAAGTCGCGCTATTGTAGTCCAGCCCAAGGGACCATCCTAACGGTGCACGATCGGAGGCGCGATACATTGAGGCCCCGTTCCCCCTGCCCGAGGCCCCTCATGCTCATTACCGACCTGCCCGCCGACCAACGCCCCCGAGAGCGCCTGCAGTCCAAAGGAGCACATTCGCTCACTGATGCTGAACTGCTGGCCATCATCCTGCGCACGGGCGTTCAGGGCAAAAACGCGATTCAGCTCGGTAGCGACTTGCTGGACCACTTCGGCTCGGTATCAAGGCTGCTGAGCGCCACAACGCTTGAGCTCGCCGAGATCAAGGGTATGGGACCCTCCAAATGCAGCCTGCTGCAAGCGGTGGTCGAACTGGCGAGACGCGGGCTGGCAGAGGAACTGCGCTCAGGCCCCCTGCTGCAATCCCCGCAAGCCGTCTCGCAGTTTCTCCGGCTACGCCTTCACGGCCAGTCCTCGGAGACTTTCCTTGGTTTGTTTCTTGATGTGCAGGGCCGGCTGATCGCCTGCGAGGAACTGTGTCGAGGTACCCTAACTCGGGCTCATGTCTATCCGCGAGAAATTGTCCGAAGGGCACTGGCCCACAATGCAGCCGCCATGATTTTTGCGCACAATCATCCATCCGGCAGCGTGGAACCGAGCAAAATGGACAAAATGCTCACCACTGAACTCAAACGTGTGCTGGCCTGCATTGAGGTTTCACTGCTCGACCATGTGATCGTCAATGACCATGAGGCATGGTCATTCAAACAACATGGGCTTTGCTGATCCGGTTTAGAAACACTCCGGGCCATATCAATTCCTGACGCAGACTCGCCCAATTGTTAAATATCTAAAGAATATCAAGACACAATTTAAATCTGCAAGTCGTTGAATATTGGCGCTTTTTTCGTTATACTCGCCGTCTTTGCCAAATTCTGGAACCTTCAAGGAGTCTGCTGTGTCACGTGAATGCGAAGTTACCGGGAAAAAGCCGATGGTCGGCAACAATGTTTCCCACGCAAATAACAAAACCAAGCGTCGCTTTCTGCCCAACTTGCAGAACCGCCGCTTCTGGGTCGAATCAGAAAACCGCTGGGTTCGCATGCGCGTCTCCAGTGCGGGTATTCGGGTCATCGACAAGCTTGGCATTGATGCTGTGCTGGCTGACATGCGCGCCCGCGGCCAAAAAATCTAATCGGATTCAAGTAAAGGAACTTCATCATGGCAAGCAAAGGCCGAGACAAAATCAAGCTGGAATCGACTGCAGGCACGGGTCATTTCTATACGACAGACAAGAACAAGCGCACGATGCCTGAAAAAATGGAAATCATGAAGTTTGATCCCAAGGCACGCAAGCACGTGATCTACAAAGAAACCAAGATCAAGTAGTCCTTCTCCTAATGACAGCCCATCGGCTCCGCTGGGCTGTCTTCAAGTTGTCCGAATCCCATCCCACACGCTAGCCATAGATACGACCGCACAGGTG
>JBIIEY010000313.1:0-2979 GCA_044237595.1 Burkholderiaceae bacterium
GGCATGTCTCGCGGGGCCGGGGAGGGTGATTTGGTAGAATAAAGGTCGCTCTGGCAGTCTGGCACCGTAGCAGGTGCACCATTTTACCGTTTCCTCTGCCTGATTTCCCAATCATCCACCGTTCGTGATCATGTCCACAAAGCCCCCCGTTTCTCTCTCTTATCGTGATGCAGGTGTTGATATCGATGCCGGTGATGCCTTGATCGAAGCGATCAAGCCATTTGCCAAGCGCACGATGCGAGATGGTGTGCTTGCCGGTATTGGCGGCTTTGGTGCGTTGTTCGAAGTGAGTAAAAAATATCGTGAACCTGTACTCGTCTCCGGAACCGATGGTGTGGGTACCAAGCTCAAACTGGCTTTTCATCTGAATCGTCACGACACAGTCGGCATCGATCTCGTCGCCATGAGCGTCAACGATATTTTGGTTCAGGGCGCTGAACCGTTGTTCTTTTTGGATTACTTTGCCTGTGGCCGCTTGAATGTGGCTACTGCGACCGATGTTATCAAAGGTATTGCAGCGGGTTGCGAGCAGGCTGGCTGTGCATTGATTGGTGGTGAAACTGCGGAGATGCCCAGCATGTATCCCGACGGTGAATATGATCTTGCCGGTTTCGCTGTCGGTGCGGTGGAAAAAGCCCGGATCATTGACGGTAAAAAAATCAGCCCCGGTGATGTCGTGCTTGGTTTGGCGTCGTCAGGCGCCCATTCGAACGGCTACTCGCTGGTACGCAAAATCCTTGATGTCGCCAAGCCTGATCTGAACGCAGACTTTCATGGCCGGCCGCTGTCGGATGTGCTGATTGAGCCAACGCGCATTTATGTGAAGCCTCTGCTGGCCCTGATGGAAAAAATCGATATTCACGGCCTGGTTCACATCACTGGCGGCGGCCTGGTTGAAAACATTCCTCGCGTATTGCAACCCGATCTCACTGCTGTCTTGCATCGTGATGCCTGGCAGATGCCACCCTTGTTTACCTGGCTTCAGCAGCATGGTGGTGTGGCAGATGCAGAGATGCATCGTGTCTTCAATTGCGGTATCGGCATGACAGTCATTGTCGCGAAAGACAAGGCTGACGACACTGAAGCGATGCTCAGGCAGTCAGGCGAAACGGTTTTCCGTTTGGGAGAAATTCGTGAACGTCATCAAGGCGAGCCGCAGACTATCGTCGAGTAGTACTTGCCTCAAGAAGCCCTGATTAAATAAAACTGAAAATTTTTATGGCTGGCCAAATGGCGCCAAGCTTTTGATTTTTCGGACTACCTCGTCGCCCAGCTGCGCGGCCTTGTCATAAAGCGCAGCTTTGTTCAGTGCCTCTCTAACAATCATCATAAGGGCTCGTGCGACCGTTCAAATGAACCTGCACCAGTCGGCCATTGCGCATATTGAAGAAAAACCGGAAATCGTCGCGATCTCCATCGCTGCCATCGCAATACATGATGTAATTATCTTCGTTCAGGCTGCGTTTTGGTTCTCCCAGAAAGCCGTTCGAAGGCACTGATCGGCGAGTTACTTGCGGCACTGGAATCCGGAATCTCAAGGTGCCATCTGGTTTGAGCACGATCCAGTACCGCCCACCCGGTGTGACATACACCAGACCTGATCTGTCAGGAATCGGTGCCGGACAGTGACGATTCTCCAAAACCTGCCCCTGAAATGTCCAGCGTGTCGCTACCGGATAGTGCGTCTTTTCAGGTCCAATCTTCTGCGAAATCCATTTCATGATATCGCGCGTCGGTTCATAAAAAGGCGTAACCGAGCCATCATTCCAGATCCGCTTTGGGTTTTTGAGCAGATCACTTGGCCTCAATTTTCGTTTTTGAGGAGGTTGTTCGTCGCCCTTCATTGTGCCCTCATCGGCGCCCACAGAACATTGCAGGTCAGTATGGTGTTGAAGAAAATGAATGACAAGAGGTGCAGTTAAAAAACCCAATATGCATCATTGCCACTTCACAGTATTGCTGTCAGATTCCAAGTGATGATTCAAGGTTCATGCATCACGTTGAGCGACAGCGCTACGGATTTTCTTTCATTCGATAAGGATTGCAAGCGTTGATCTTGGTTGACGTCAAAGATGCTTTGCACTTCGTTTATTCAATTCCGATAGTTGTCGCTAAATTTGCACGCTGCTAAAAAGCATGATTGATATAAAGCATGATTATTGGCTCACAAGGTGATGAATTGCGCAGTGTGGTGTGTGAATTAGACCGATGCGAGTCGTATGTTTTCATGCTCGACTCGGTTGGACGGCAGGAGAGAAATTCGTCTACTTTTTGACTAAGGAATTTTGGCAAACTATTTTCGAAGAACGAATCCCACGGCCTTGTCATCAGCTTCTGGATGGGTAGCGTCAACCCCCTTGCCAACGACGTTGATCGTTCCGAGACCGCCACCACCGATGGGCAGGTTGGCAAACTGTTCGCCCAATGTGCTGCCAGCGGTTTTGCCATCGTCTTTCTTGTGCGCGGTGGCCAGTTCTTCGGTCTACTGAGACTTAATCAAGCCCGGCAGGTAAATTGACTTACTTGAATTGCTGGCCTACTCGAGGCTGACTTTTATGCTCGCTGTAAGTCGTCGTTCTAAATTGATTGCGCGAAACGCGCCACTACTTCATATCTGGGAAATTGATTAATCATGCTTAAAGTCGAAAGCATTTTCTTTGTCAGCCATTTTGGGCGGGAAGAGAGCAATTTGTGCCATGTCGGATTCTGGTAATTCGATAATCAATTCGGTATTCATAGATTCTGGTAGCGCATAAAAATCACGTGCGGCTTGAAGTGCTACCTTGTAATGCGTGAAAGGGCATGACCAAAGAGGCCAGTGGGGGCAAATACCAAAAATGGAATGCTCAAAAGTAACTGAATTACGACCGATGTAATGAGTAAATCCGTTGGATTCATAGATGTAACTTTCCGTTTCTCCGCTTTCTATTTTTTCAATTTCATCGAGTAGATAGTCGCAAGCTCCAAATTCATTCTCTG